>JAIXVK010000571.1 GCA_027483085.1 Comamonadaceae bacterium
AGGGCGCAGCGGGTGTCGTTCCACAAAATGGCGGGGCGCAGCACGCGGTCTTGCGCGTCCAGCAGCACTGCGCCGTGCATCTGGCCGGAAAGGCCAATGGCCCGGGCTGCTGCGTATTCGGTGGGGTGCGCGGTACGCAGCTTGCCCAAGGCGCTTTGGGTAGCGGCCCACCAGTCGGCGGGGGCCTGCTCGCTGTGGCCGGGGTGGGGGCGCTGCACCGTGAGTGCGGTGCCGGCCGAGCCGATGATGCGGTGGTCGTCCGAGAGCAGAAGTGCTTTGACTTCCGAAGTGCCGATATCAATACCTAAAAACATAGTTAAACCGTAGTGCTCGCTGTCATGGAAAGAGATTCATCCGGGGCTTCCAGCGCTTGGACAAGCGGCGCCTGCAAGCGGGTGTGCATCGGGCGCAATTCGTGGTGCAGTACCAAGGCCGCTGCGCCCACAGCAGAGGCCAGCAGGCCATAGCGGGCTGCGCGAACCTGCGGTGGCGACATGCCGGCGGCGTCTGCATAAGCTTGCAAGGTGGTTTGCGCGACCTTGACGATGCCGGGATAGGTGTCGCACGAGGGGCCGCCCACCACCAAGGTGCTGGGGTTAAAAGTGGTCCACAGGTTTTGCAACACCACGCCCAAATAGCGGCCGCCCTGGGCCGGGTCAGGCAACTTGGCCAGGGTGCGGGAGCCGAAAAAGGTCTCGGCACAGCCTTTGCGTCCACACGAGCACAGCGGCCCGTCGATTTGCAAAGTGCTGTGGCCGATCTCGCCGGCCATGCCTTGTTTGCCGGTGAACAAGCGGTCATTGATCACAATGCCCGCGCCCACACCGGCGCCGCAGGTCACAAAAATCAGGGAGTCGTGGGCGTCGCCATCGGCAAACTCGTATTCGCTGAGCGCGGCCGTGTCGGCCTCGTTTTGCACATGCACCGGCACTTCGGGCACTTTGGCCTGGGCGAGTGCCTGGGTGATCATGGGCAAAAAGTCCACATTGCGCCAACCGAGGTTGGGGGCAAAGCGCAGCATGCCGGTGGCCTCATCAAACGCGCCGGGCAAGCCCACGCCCACGCCGGTCAGGGCAATGCTGCGCTGCTGGAGTTGAGCATAGGTGCGGGCCACCAGCCGGGCCGATTGGCGGCACACGTCTTCGGGTTTGGTGCCAATGAGCACCTCTTCGGCGGCGCACAGCACCTGCCCCGTGAGCGAGACACCCACTACCCGCAAGGCCTCGACCGCGACTTCCACCCCGATCAGTCCGCGCGAGCGGCCATCGATATGCAGGGGTGTGGAGGGGCGGCCCAGGCCTTGGGCGGCGGTGATGTCGGTTTCTGTGACCCAGCCTTCGTCAATGAGCTCGCGCACCAGCAGGCTCACGGTGGATTTGGTGAGCCCGCTGCCGGTGGCCAATTGGGCTCTGGAGTAACCCGGCTGTGCGCGCAACAGCCGCAGCAGCACGCTGCGGTTGATACGTTTGACTAGCTGTTGATCGCCGGTGGTTTTCATGATGTCGCGGGTAAATGGCACAGGCCTACAGGGTGTGGGTCTGTGCTTTTCCTTCAGGTTGTTTGCCAGCGATGATCATGCCAAGAACTTCGTCCTCCGCCACGTCTGTCGTGCGATATGTACCTACTAATTTGCCGTTTTTCATGACCGAGAGGCGGTCGCTGAGCCCGAACACGTCGGGCATGTCGTGGGTGATCAAAAAAATACCCACACCCTCGGCCTTGAGCTGGCGCACCAGGTTACCCACCATCGCGGTTTCTTCGGGGCCTAGGGCGGCGGTGGGCTCGTCCATGATCAAAATCTTGGCGTTGAAGTAAATCGCCCGCGAAATCGCCACCACCTGCCGTTGCCCTCCCGAGAGGCGGCGCACCGGCGTGCGCACATTTTTGAAGTTTTTGTTGAGCCGGTGAAACACCTTGCGGGCGTCCGCGTCCATGCGATGGTCGTCCAGGGTGTTCCAGCGGGTCAGCAGCTCACGGCCTAAAAACAGGTTGGCGACGGCGTCCAGGTTGTCTGCCAGGGCCAGCGTCTGGTAGATCGACTCGATGCCGCAGTGCTGGGCGTCCACCGGCGTGCGGATGTTGGCTTTGTCGCCATTGATCAGCACTTCGCCGCTGTCAATCGGGTAGGCACCGGCCAGCATCTTCATGAGGGTCGATTTGCCTGCGCCATTGTGGCCCAGCAGGGCCACCACTTCGCCGGGGTAGAGGTTGATGCTCACATCCTCGACCGCATGCACACCACCAAAGGCTTTATGGATGTTGCGCATGGCAACCAAGGGAGTGCGTGGCTCGCTCATACGGTGTCTCCTGTCATGCGGCGATAAATCACATCAAACACCACCGCTGCAATCAGCACCTGCCCGATGATCACGTAGCGCACCCCGATGGATACGTCCAGCAGCAGCATGCCGCTGTCAATGCTTTGCATGATGAGTGCCCCCAGTACCGAGCCCACGATGGACCCGCTGCCGCCGGCCAGTGCAGTGCCCCCGATCACGGCAGCGGCAATCACATACAGCTCCATGCTGGTGCCCAGCGAGTTGGTGCCGGCATTCAGCCGTGCAATCGAGACCATGGCCGCAATCGTGATGAGCACACCCATCAGCGCAAACAGCATCAGCGTGACCTTGCGTACCGGTATACCGACCAGCGCCGCAGCCTCCGGGTTGCCACCCATGGCGAACACATAGCGCCCGAAGCGGGTGCGGTGCACGATGAAAGACAGCACCAGCGCCACACTGGCCCAGATCAACACCGGAATCGGCACACCCTGGGGCGCGTCTTTGCTGGGGATCTGGTAGCGGTTCATGGCGGCCACAAAGCCCACCACGAGGATGACTGGCACCAGCACCATGAGTGCGTCCAGCCACAAGGGGTTGTTGG
>JAIXVK010000276.1 GCA_027483085.1 Comamonadaceae bacterium
CGCAAAAACAAAAAGATCACCAGCACCACCAAAATGATGGTGCCGATCAGCGTGAGCGTGACGTCGTGCAAGGCTTCCCGCACCGACAAAGAACGGTCGTTCACCGGCGTCATCTTCACCGAGGCCGGCATCTGGGTTTGCAGGGCAGGCAATGCCGCGCGGATGGAGTCCACCACCTGCACCGTGTTGGCGCCCGGCTGGCGTTGCACCGCCAGGGTAATAGAGGGCTCGCCATTCAGGGTGGCCCAGCTCCGGAGTGTCTCCAGGCTGTCTTCCACCTTGGCCACATCGCGCAGGCGCACCGGGTTGCCGCCCTTGGTGCTCACAATCAGATCGGCAAATTCGGACGCATTGCGCAGTTGCTTGTTGGCCTGGAGCACCAGCGTCTGCTTGGGGCCTTCCAGGGTACCCACCGGTGTATTCACGTTGGCCGCTCTCAGGGCCGCGCTGATTTCATCCAGCCCGATGTTGCGGGCAGCCAGCGCCTGCGGCTGCACACGCACCCGTACCGCATAGCGCTTGGAGCCGAACACGTTGACCTGCGCTACACCGCTCACAGTAGAAAGAGTCGGCACGATCAAATGCTCTGCGTAGTCCTGCAACTCAGCTGGCGACAGCGAGGGGGACTGCAAAGCAACGAGCAAGACCGGGGCGTCCGCAGGGTTCACCTTGCGGTACGACGGCGGGTTGGTCATGTCAGAGGGCAAGGCACGCTGCGCGCGCAGCAAGGCGGCTTGCACGTCGACAGCCGCTGCATCGATATTGCGGGACTCTTCAAACTCCAGCGTGAGCGAGGTACTGCCCAGCGTGCTGGTGGAGCTGATGGTTTTGAGGCCCGGTACCGTCTGGAATTGTTTTTCAAGCGGCAGCGCCACCGATGTGGCCATGGTCTCCGGGCTCGCACCGGCGAGAGACGCCGAGACGTTGATCACCGGCGTGTCGTAACTCGGCAAAGCCGCTACCGGAATGCTACGAAACCCGATCACCCCCGCCATCACGATGGCGAGGTTGAGTAGCACCGTCATCACCGGACGGCGGATGAAATGTTCAGAGATGTTCATGGTGTAGCGGGCTTGGCGGCGTCACTGGCGGCGGGCTTGGCATCCGGGGCTTTGGCGTCTGAAGATTTAGCCTCCCCGTCTTTGGGCTTGCCTTTGCCCTCTGGGCTCTCTTTGGCGCGCTCGACCACCGGCACATTGGGCCGCAGGTTTTGTTTGCCTTCTTGCACCACCGCATCACCGGCTTTGATACCAGTCACTGCGGCGTCGCCCGCTTCGGAATACACCAGCTTGATCGGTTTGAGCACCGCTTTGCCGTCCTCCACCACATACACAATCGTGCCGCGTGCGCCTTGCACGATGGAGGCGACAGGAATCACCACCGCATCGGGGATGCTGGCAATGGTTTGCTGCACTTCGGCAAATGCGCCAGGCCAGAGCTTGTTGTCGGCGTTGGCGAATACTGCCTTGGCCTTCACGGCCCCCGAGCTCGCGTCGACGGCGCTGTCCACAAATTGCAACTTGCCCTTGAAGGTGCCGCCGCCATCAGCCAGCGTGGCTTTGACCGAGGCGCCCTCCTTCAGTGCGGCGAGCGCGTCGCTCAGGTTGCGCTGGGGAATGCTGAACTGGATGCCCACCGGGTCCAACTGAGTGATGGTGACCAGACTGGTCACGTTCACCTGCACTGCGCTGCCCACAAAAACATTGACCGCACCGGCACGGCCGGATGCCGGCGCCACGATGCGGGAATACGACAAAGCAACTTTGGCCGCATCCAGCGCGGCCTGGTCGGCCACCACGGTGGCGTTCACACTGTCGACCAGCGCTTGGGCGGTATCGACCGACCCTTGGGAAATAAAGTTTTGCGCAAACAACTGCTTGGCACGCTCAAACTGGCGCTTGGCATCGGCCAGTGACACATTGTCTTTGGCCAACTGGGCGGCGGCCTTGGCCACATTGGCCTCGTCGCTGCGGGCGTCCAGGGTGAACAGCAACTGCCCGGCCTTGACGAATTGCCCTTCTTTGAAGTGCACACTTTTGATGGTGCTGTTCATCTGGGTGCGCACGTCGACCACATTGAGTGGCACCACGGTGCCACTGGCCTTGAGGGTGACGTTGAGGTCTTTTTTCTGGGCCTTCACGGTAGTCACCGACGCCGGGCCACCGGCCGGTGCGCTGGCTGCGGCACTCGCCGGTGCGGCAGCCGGGCCGGCTGCGCCGGAGGCGGCGGTTGCGGGAGCGGTAGAAGCAGTCTCGGACTTGCCGGAGCAACCCCACATCAACAAGGGCAGGGCGGAGCACGCCAGCACAACTTTGGCACGATGAAATTTCATGGGCAGGGCAACAACAAGGGGGCAGGTTGGAGGGAAAACAGCACAAACGCAGGCGTTCGGCCTTCATTTTTAATCATAGGTTGCTAAGACGCGAACTCACCGGATTAAATCCGACCAGGATGCAAAGCATCTGTAAAGTTTGCGCCCGCCACGCAGGCTTGCCAGTCTATGACTGCTGCGTGGCAAAACCAAGACAGGTATTCCCTCGCCGCCCCGGGCGATTAACGCGCCCGGGCCTTGAAGGGGCCTGCGCTCACCAGCACGATGCCCACCAACACCGGAATTGCACCGACCAGAAAGCCGGCCTCGATCGGCTCATCGAGCAACCAGGCACCGAACAACATGCCGAACAAGGGCGTCATGAACGAGAACACACCCAGCCGGGACGCCAGGTAGTGGCGTAACAACCAGAACCAGGCCAGAAAGCTGGCAAACGACACTGCGACCGCGTGAAACGCAAGGCTGGCCCACACGCGGGGTGTGAAGTTCACCTGGGCCTGCCCCGACATCCAGGCAGCGCACAGCAACACCACGAATGCCATCACCAACTGGTATTGCAAGGTTTTGGAAGGCTGGGCTTTGGCAAGGCTGGAGCAGCGCACCACCACGGTCGTGGCTGCCCAGGCGATAGCGGCGAGCACCCCCAAGAAGTCGCCCCACAAGGTGCTGCCCGTTGCAGCGGCACCGGTGGCAGCACCGTGCCCACGGCCCAGGAAGGTCATGGCAATACCGGCAAAGGCAATCGCGATACCGCTCCACTGCACACCACTCAAGCGCTCTGCCGGAATCCGCCAGTGCAAACCCAGCGCTGCAAAAATCGGAGCGGTGTACAAAAACACCACCATGTGCGACGCACTGGTGTGGCGCAGGCCTTCGGCCACCAGCAAAAACTCCGTGGCAAAAAACACACCGACCGCCAAGCCCGGCACCAGCGTTCCATCGCGCAGCGACATGGACTCGCCACGCCACCACATCACCAAACCCACCAGCAAGGCGGCCACGCCCGACCGCAGGGCAATTTGCATGACCGGCGCAATATCCGCCGCGGTGGCTTTGAGCACCACCTGCTGCATGCCCCAAGTGGCACACAAGACCATCATCAACAGGACGGCGGACCCATCCACCGGTTTGCGCGTATCCATAACTCTCCCATACCCATCAATCGACCGATTATTCAGCTGACGGCTTTCATTGATATAGTGAAAAAATGACAAGCCATACGCCATAGCGGACAAGCATGCCCATCCTGCGCCCCAAGCTGGACATCCCCCTCACCAGCCCCACCCTGCCGGCACCGGTCATGTTCCGCAGCGCCTATGTGCCGGACCACGGGCTCTACCCCGAGCACCAGCACGCCTGGGGCGAGTTTGTGTATTCCTTCAGCGGCGTGATGGAGGTCAAAGTGCAAGGCCACCACTTCCTGGCGCCGCCGCAGTACGGCATCTGGCTGCCACCCCATCTGGAGCATGTGGGCCTGAACCGCAAAGCGGCACACCACTGCTCTTTGTATGTGTCTACCGCCTTGTGCCGAACCTTGCCAGCAGAGCCCTGCGCACTCACGGTGAGTCCCTTGGTGCGGGCCATGCTGGAACACCTGCGCATGCAGCCAGCCGGCAGTGCGGTGTCGGGGCCTGAAGCCCGCTTGCTCAAAGTGCTGCTCGACCAGCTCACCCTCGCACCGCGGGCAGGCAGCTACCTGCCCGGCTCTGACGATCCGGCGCTGGGCGCCGTGCTGCGGCTGCTGCAAGCCCACCCCGGCGACAACCGCTCGCTCCCCGAGCTGGCCCACGCAGTCCACAGCACCGAGCGCACCCTGATGCGGCGTTGCCAGCGCGACTTGGGCATGCCGTTTGCCGAGTGGCGCCAGCGTCTGCGGGTGGTGCGGGCCATGCCCCTGCTGGAGGCGGGCCAGACAGTGGAGACGATTGCGCTGGATCTGGGCTACGGCAGTGCCTCGGCCTTCATTGCCATGTTCAAGAAGCTGATGGGCACCACGCCGGATGAGCTCCGCCGCGGCACCCTGAGCGCCGCCTAGAGCGTAGCGGGTGCTCCGCCGAAACGGCTCTCCGCCTGTTTGCGGAACTCTGAGGGCGTCATGCCCTTGAGCTCCAGAAACCGGCGGTTGAAATTGGCTACGTTGTTGAAACCCACGTCGTAGCAAATATTGGTGACGTAGCGGTCTGAGGTCATAAGCAACTGGCAGGCGCGGTTGATGCGCACCCGGTTCACAAAGTCGGTATAGGTATTTCCGGTGGCCCGCCGGAAGAAACGTGAAAACCGGCTCTCGCTCATGGCCAACTCTGCGGCCACCTCGGCTGCCGACTGGGAGTGCGATGGGTTCTCGGTGATGCGGTTGACAAGGGTGTTGATCTGGTCGAGCTCGGTGTCGTTTTCGGCACCCCGCATTTGCACGTTGGAGAGCAGGCGATAGTCCCCCCAGCGGGACAGATCGGTCATGAATTCACAGAATGCGGCCAAGCGCTTGAGCCCGCGCGAGCCGCGCACCGCATGCCAGTGCGTTTGGGCACGGTCCGAAAGGCCAAAAAACTCGATGCCGTGGCGGGCCCGCTCCAACAGGGGCAGTACCTCCTGCAGCTCGGGGATGGACTGGCAGGCCTGCGCCAGCGGCTCATGCCGGAACTGGATCACCAGATCGCGCATGGCAACGCCCTCGTCGGGCACGTCCAGGGAAATCCAGTTGTGCGGCAGGCGGGGCCCGCACAGCACCAGATGGCCCGGCTCAAACGGGCCGATCCAGTCCCCCACAAACGCCTTGCCGGAGCTCTGGGTGATCAGGTGCAACTCGTATTCATCATGGCAATGCCAACGCGCCAAGGGGGTCGGATAGCCGTGACCCAGGCAGCGGATGAATCCGACCTCGTCGGTAGGCTCATAGCCCAGCGACGGATTGCGGTTGTAGTCAGCCTCCAGCTCCGGAGCCCGGTGCCGACTGACGGGATAGCCCGATAGAGGGTGCGAGTGTGGGGTAGCAGCCATAGCGACTTGAGCAATAAACGGGAATGCCTCACGTTACCAGCAATTACGCCGGCCCTGCACCCAAGTGGTTCTGGACAAACAGCTGCACCCGGGCATAGCCCACCCGCAGCGCATCCAACAAGCGCGGTGTAGAGGCCAGCGGGCCCCACAGCACCGTATCAGCAGCAAAAGCAGCTACCGGGTCGGCCGCCTCACAGATCGCGTGGGCCGCCACCGGGTCCATGGCTTGGTCCTGGTAGGTGTAGGCGATCTTGCCCTCATGCCAGCGCTGCAGATAGGCCAGAAAGAGTGCGGGCAACATGATCACACTGGCAATCGACTCGCCGCGCGCCAAGCGCTCACGAATGGTGGGCACGATGAAGCCGGGGATCTTGGAATACCCGTCCATGGCCACCCGCTGGTTGGTGTCGCAAATGGCCGGGTTGCCGAAGCGGTCCAACACCACGTCACGGTAAGCGCGCAGGTCCAGCGGGCTGGGCTCTTCAGGCGTATCCAGCACCGGGATGGTGTCGTCGGTCACGTAGTCATACGCGATGCGGCGGATCACCGCATCGTGGGTACCCTCATGGATGTACTGGTAGCCCACCAGAGTGCCGGCCCAGGCGATGCAGCTGTGGGTGGCATTGAGCAAACGGATCTTGGCTTCTTCATAGGCGTCCACCGACTGCACCATTTCCACGCCCACGTGCTCCCAGGCGGGACGGCCAGTGATGAAGTTGTCTTCAATCACCCACTGGATAAAGCTTTCGCCCATGATGGCAGCTTGGTCGTCCCAGCCGGTGGCAGCCTTGACGCGCTCGGCCACATCCGGCGTGGGGCGCGGGGTAATGCGGTCCACCATCGCGTTAGGGCTGCTGGTGTTTTGCTCCACCCAGGCCTTCAGCGCGGTGTCGCCAAGTGCGTCAATGAACTGCAGCAAGCCGGCGCGCGAACGCTCGCCGTTGTGGCGCAGGTTGTCGCAATTCATCAGGGTCACCGCACAGGCGCCGCTGTGCATGCGGGCCCGCAAGATGCTGACCAAGCCGCCGTAAATGGTGTGGCCGGCGCGGCCTGCCTTCACCGCCTCCAGGTCGGCGCGCAAGTCGGCAAAGGTGGCCCAGTCCAGCTGGTTTTTCGCGTCCAGGTAGTAACCGGCTTCGGTCACGGTGAACGAGATGATGCGGGTGGTGGCCTCAGCGCCTGCTGCGATCAAGGGGGCGAGGTCATCCTGATAAGGAATGACTTTCTGGATCGACTCAATGCGCGTGTAGCTCCGCTCACCTTGGGGCGTTACGGTTTCCAGCGTGTACGCGCCGCCTTGGGCCTGCAAGGCTGCCATGGTGGCCAGCATGTCCGGGCGCAAATTGCCGCCGGTGATGGACCATTCGGTATCGCCACGCTGTCGCAGTTCGTGGATGTAAAGCGCCTGGTGTGCGCGGTGGAACGAGCCCAGTCCGAGGTGAAGAATCGTGGTCATGGTCAGGCGTAAAAAAAATGAATCGGGGGTCGCTTAGAGATCACTTAGAGATCAAACTGGGTGGGCATCATCACCACGTCGCGGATGGTCATGCCGCGTGGGCGGGTCAGCATGAAGATCACCACGTCAGCGACATCGGAGGCTTCGAGCAGGCTGCCTTTGGCCTTGGCTTCTGCCAGCTTGTCGGCAGGCCAATCGGACAACAAAGAGGTAATGACCGGCCCTGGCGAAATAGAGCCGACGCGTAAGCCGTGCTTGAACACCTGGCGGCGCACCGTCTGCACAAAGCAGTCGATCGCCCACTTGGACGACGCATACACGGGCTCCCAGGGGGTAGGAAAGTGCGCTGCGAGTGAGCTGGTCACGATGATGTCGCCCGAGCCCCGCGCAATCATGTGGGGCAGCACGTTGTGCAC
>JAIXVK010000478.1 GCA_027483085.1 Comamonadaceae bacterium
ACTGGTGGCCAACCCCACCAAGCGCAGCGAGCCCAGGCGCTGCACCAGCTCCCCGCTATACGACAGGTACAGCGCGTAGCTGATGGCGCTGCCCAGCACCAGAGCGGCGCCCAAGGCCGCATTACCCCCGGCAAAGCTGACCTCGTGCCCAAACACCAGCAACACACCGCCGTAGCTGAGCGCCATGCCGGCGGCTTGGGGCAGGCTCACCTTTTTGCCGTAAAGGGCTACGCCCAGCAACACGACCAGCGTAGGGTTGAGGTAAAGAATCAGCCGCTCTAGCGACGCGGAGATATAGGCCAAGCCCGCAAAGTCGAGATAGCTGGCCAGGTAGTAGCCGGTAATGCCCAGCCCCACAATACCCAGCTTGTCTTTGCCCGTGAGTGGCACCACTACGGCACCGGCCTTGCGGGCCCGGTAGCCGGCCCACCACACCAGCCCCAGAAAAAATGGCAAGGCCATGAGCATGCGCAGCATGATCAGGCTGACCGCATCCACCCCGGGGTAGCGGTAGGCCAGCTTGACGATGATGGCTTTGCCGCTAAAGGCGATCGATCCGGCGATCGCCAGCGCAACGCCGGTTGCTATCGATTGAGGAGCTGCTTGCGCAGGCGCTACGCCGGCCACCGCTTAGTTTGCCTTCAAACCACCGCGCACCCGCTGCACCAGCGTGACCGCAGCCAGCACCAAGGCGCCGGCCACCACCCCGATCAGGCCCTCCCACACAAAGCCCAAGGGCAGGCCCTCTGTCAGATGGTGCAAAAACGGCAGGCCGTGCACCAGAATGCCACCGCCCACCAGGAACATGGCTGCGGTGCCGGCTACCGACAGCACCTTCATCAACACCGGCGCCGTCCATAACAAGCCACGCCCCAGCGCCTGCACCCAACCGCCTTGGGGCGTGGCAGCGGGGCGGCGGGTCAGGTACAGGCCTGCATCGTCAATTTTGACGATTGCGGCCACCAGGCCATACACCCCCACGGTCATGGCAAAGGCTACGCCGGCCAGCACCATGAACTGGGTCGTCCAGACCCTGTCTTGCACCGTGCCCAAGGTGATGGCGATGATTTCGGCCGAGAGAATGAAGTCGGTGCGAATCGCGCCCTTGATCTTGTCTTTCTCCAGGGCCACCAGGTCTACCGCCGGGTTCTGCAGCGCCTGCAGCAGTTCGGCCTGATGCGCCGCGTCGTCTTCTGCGCGGTGCAAAAACTTGTGGGCCAGCTTCTCAAAGCCTTCAAAACACAAAAAGGCACCGCCAATCATCAGCAGCGGCGTGACCAGCCACGGCGCCACGATGCTGATAGCCAGGGCCGCGGGCACCAGAATCGCCTTGTTCAGCAGCGAGCCTTTGCACACCGCCCACACCACCGGCAGCTCGCGCTCGGCAGACACGCCGGTGACCTGCTGCGCATTCAGGGCGAGGTCGTCCCCCAACACACCGGCGGTTTTCTTGGCCGCCACTTTGCTGAGTACGGCCACATCGTCGAGGATGGTGGCAATGTCGTCCAAAAGGGCAAGGAGGCTGCTGGCCATAGGGTGGTCACATGGAGTGGGTAAGCCCGCGATTGTCACCCGTTTGGCGTATGCCGCTCAGGGCAAGCCCTTACAGAGCTGGCGCAAAGCTTGCTGGAGAATGGAACCACGCCTCCGACACTTATGCCACCCACCTTGACCGTTGACCGCCAACCCCACCTCACAGCGCCCACGGTCTTGGATATCGAGGCGTCCGGCCTGGGGCGCAATAGTTACCCCATCGAGATCGGCTATGTGCTCCCGGACGGCCATGCCTATTGCACCCTGGTGCAGCCTGAGGCCGATTGGACCCACTGGGACGCCGGTGCCGCCAGCCTGCACCGCATCACCCGTGAGCTGCTCCAACAGCGCGGCCTGAGTGCCCGCGATGTGGCCAAGCTGCTCAATGCCCAACTGGCCGGCACTACGGTCTACACCGACGGCTGGGCCAACGACTTCACTTGGCTCAATGTGCTGTTTGAGGCAGCTGGCATGAGCCCCCGCTTCAAGCTGGAAAACCTGCGCAGTCTGTTGAGCGACAAAGAGGCTGATCAATGGCACACCGTCAAGGCCCAAATCGCCAGCGAGCGCGGCACCCAGCGCCACCGCGCGAGTTCGGACGCGCGGCTGATTCAGCTCACACTGCAGCGCATCAGGGCGGGTTCACCGGCGTCTTAGGCAGTAACATGAGGCGATCCACCCCCAACACCACAAGGAGACAGTAGCCATGGCCGTGACCGTAGAAATCAACCTGGGTTATGAATTTGACGTAAAGGCCAAGGCCAGCGAAGTGTTTGCGGTGCTGTCAGATGTGCCGAGCTCGGCGAGCCACTTCCCCAAGGTCGATCAGCTGGTCGATCTGGGCGGCGGCGCCTACCGCTGGGAAATGGAAAAAATCGGCATCGCCTCGATCACGCTGCAAACGGTGTATGCCTCCAAATACACCAGCAACAAAGCCAAGGGCACCGTGAGCTGGACGCCCATCAAAGGCGAAGGCAACGCCCTGGTGGCCGGCAGCTGGAAGATCACCGACAACAAAAAAGCCACCAATATCGTGCTGGAAATCCAAGGCGAACTCACCCTGCCCCTGCCCGGCCTGATGAAGATGGTGGCAGCCCCCTTTGCCGAAAAAAAAAAAAAAAAAATGGTCGAACAATACATCGACAACCTGACTAAGCACTTTGGCGGGGAAGCTTAGGGGATTGGTTTTTTGGCTTGCTGGGATAGGCAACGGCCTAAAAATTCACCTCATTGAGGGAGATTCATGGCCGCCTTTTTAGGCTGTTCTAAAAGTCAAACCGAACTACAGATTGCAACGCTGCAACTCGTCCTCGGCCGGGCCTCGACTACCCTGCATGGCCTGCCGCGAGGATTGTTTGGGCTTTCACCATGAAAAAACCACCTACTGAGCGCGAGGTTCTCAGGCGCATCTACGAGATGTACGAGTCGTCTTACCCCGGAGTTCCTTCTGAAAGAAACCGGGGTGAGAATGACCCATATCTATCAATCGACGTTGAGGCTGTAGCGAAAAAACTCACTTGCAAGCCGGAACTATTGTTCGGGTATCTTTACTACCACCTCGATGCAAAGCACAGATATCAGCAACGCGACGGAACACAAGTTCATCTTTTCGTGCTGAAGGTCGGTAACAAGCGCCATGGCGTGAACTTTCCATACCTGTCTGCTATCTTGGCAAATCACGACCTTGAGCACAGGCGCCAGCTCTGGTCGATCGGCTTATCCATGCTGGCACTGGTTCTGTCTGCTGCTGCAATCGTTGCTCAAATTGTCACAGCGATGTGATCTACGCATTGACGCGTCACTTTTCTATCAACTAGGCTCCCTCGAAACAAGCCTGACCATATTGGCTGCTTCAAACGTGGAGCCCCACAGGAGCCA
>JAIXVK010000445.1 GCA_027483085.1 Comamonadaceae bacterium
AATACCTATGTGGCCACCTTCATCGGCTCGCCCACCATGAACCTGATCAAAGGCCATGTGGAAGTGCCCGGAGCGCACGGCCGCTTTACTTTCAACGGCAGCACCCTGGAACTGGCAACCCCCGCTACCGGCGACGCCACCCTGGGCGTGCGCCCAGAGCACATTGAGCTGATCACTGGCAATGCCCCTTGGCGCGGCGAAGTGGCCGTGGTGGAGCCCACAGGCGCTGATACTTATGTGGTGGTGAAAACCGCTGCCGGCGAAGTGACTGTGCGCACCGCCCCGAGCGCTTCTTGGAAAGCCGGCGACCAAGTCGGCCTGCGCGTGAACCCTGCGAACACCAACTGGTTTAGCACTGCGACGGGTGTGCGTTTGGACGTTTAAGTCTTCAAGCCACTAACAAAAACTCGGGCTGCCCCATCAGGGCAGTCCGGTTTTTTTATGTCGTCAACAGGCTGATAGCGGGCCTATTGGTCTCTCCAAAGCGGACGATGGCGCAAACGTAAGGTCATACGGAAGTGGTCGCTGCTCTTATCTCACAATCAGTTCTGACAAAGTCCACGTCGGATCCTTGATCTGCTTCTCAGAATAGAAGCATCGCCATCCAATGTTCATAGCGCCATTACGCGACCAGTAGTGGTAGAACTTTGTCCAAGTGGCGATTTGCTGGCCATTGCGGGACAGTGTTGTCGTTGTCTTTTCGATTACGTCCGTCAATGAGGTCGATACGCTAAGTACGTAAAGACCTGCCGTGGGCGCGTCGAGCGGGGTTTTGACGAACTTCCAGTCCTTCATTGGAAGGGCTGTTGTGGCTGGATCAAGTGAGAAAGCAAAGTAGCCTGTTTTTTGGCCCTTGTCGTTGTACTTGCTATCCCAAGCTTCAACAGTTGTCAGTTTGGGGTGCAGCTTTTCCAATAGGAATTCCGCGCGACCTGCGGCACCTAGTGAGTCCATATCCAACCGAATCCGATCCGCTTTCTCCGGCGGGATGAAGACCTTCAGCCCGCCTTCGTACGCACAAGCCTGTTTGTGCTCGTACTGAATATATTGGTAGCTTCCCAACCAATAAATGAGAGGCGAAAGCATGACCAGCAATACGGCAATGCGAGTAGGCCAACGTTTGAGCTTGAATCCCACCCAGACGAGCAACACCAAATAAAGTATTGCTATGACCATCAAGGGAATTGTGATCATGCCGTGGCTCTCCAGTTCATTTCGTTCATAGACTTTTGGTCCATTCAATTGGACCCTGCCTCGGAAAGTCTGCCCCCGCTGCATAGCTGATCATCATCACCCCTGCAACGGCAACTCCAACCGAATCGTCAAGCCATGCGGCAATGTCGTCTGCGCTGTCGCCGTGCCGTTATGCCGCCGCGCGATTTCCGCCACGATGGATAAGCCCAAGCCGCAGCCGCCGGGCAGTTCGCTGGCGCGCCAGAAGCGTTCAAATACGCGCTCCAGGTGCTCGGTCGAAAGGCCGGGGCCGGTGTCTTCTACGTCCAGCCAGCAATAGCCGTTGTGCACCGTGGTGCGCAGCGTGACCACGGCGCCTTTGCCGGCGTAGCGCAGGGCGTTGTCGATCAGGTTACTCAGCACTTCGCGTAGCAGCAGCTTGTCGGCGGGCACCATGACACTGTCTTCGCCCTCAAAGCCGAGGTCCACGCCAGCGGCCAAGGCGCGGCGCGTCCATTCGCGGGCCACCTCGCGCGCGAGCGACGCGGCATCCACCGGCACCAAGCTCACTTCCGCCTCAGTGCGGGCCAATGACAGCAGCTGGTGCACCAGGTGGGCGCTGCGCTGGGCGCCGGTGTGCACTTTGGTCAGGCGTTGTTGCAGGGCCTCGGGGTCTTTTTCTTGCATGGCCAGTTCGGTCTGGCTGATCAGGCCCGCAAGCGGGGTGCGCAGTTGGTGGGCGGCGTCGTTCAAAAAGCGCTTTTCCTGGCTCAGGCTGCGGCGCAGGGTGGTGAGCAGCTGGTTCAGGGTGTTGGCCAGCGAGTGCACTTCCTCCGGCGCTTGCGTCATCTCGATGGGCGAGAGCGACGCCATGTTGCGGTTGGCTAGTTGCGCCTCCAGCCGTTCCAGCGGGGCCAGGCCACGGCGTATGCCCTCGTACACCAGCACGCTGAGCACGGCGCCCAAGATCAGCAGCGGAAAGAGCACATCGCGCACCAGTTCGCGTGCAATGCGCTGCTGCGCCACCAGGCTCTTGGCCACCTGCACCCGCATGCGCTGGTCGGTAAAGCCATCGCCAAAGCTCAGGTCGATCGAGGCCACCCGCATCGGTTTGCCGTCCATCACCACCTCGTACAGCACGGGCTCGTTGGCGGGGGAGTACAGGTCGGGTGTTTGGCCGGGGATTTTGGTGTTGCCCAGCAAAAAACTGCCGGGTGGCGACGACACCATATAGGCCACGCGGTCGTCCGGGTCTTGCTCAATGATGTCGCGCGCTGCGCGCGGAAAGTCGATCAACAAGCCCGAGCCCATGGGCTTGACCTGCCGCGCCAGCGAGCGCACCGATTGGGTGAGCGACTGGTCAATTGTTTTCTC
>JAIXVK010000426.1 GCA_027483085.1 Comamonadaceae bacterium
CACCAAGTGTGCTCGGTGCTGATCAACGCGTTTGACTCCTTGAGCCGTTACTTGGCCCCTGTGCTGCCAGGATTGGCGCAAGCGGTGCAAAGCTTTGTGGGCCGCCCCATGGACACCTGGGCCGTGGCCGGCGATGTGCAAGCCATCCAGCCTTACCAACACCTGATGCAACGCGTAACCCCCGAGCAGCTGGAAGCGCTTTTTGAGCCAAAAGAGCCTCTAGCGCCCGCAGAACCTGCGCAAGCAGCTCCTAAAAAAGTAGCAAAATCAGCGCCCGCCGCTGTGCCTGCTGACCCCAATGCCCCCGGTGGCGAGGCGCTGGCGCCCACCATCAGCATTGACGATTTCGCCAAGATCGACCTGCGCATCGCCAAGATCGTGAACTGCGAAGCGGTAGAGGGCTCCACCAAGCTGCTGCGCCTGACCCTCGATGTGGGCGAGAAGAACGCTGAAGGCCAACCCACCACCCGCAATGTGTTCAGCGGCATTGCCAGCATGTACACGCCCGAAGAGCTGGTAGGCCAGCTCACCGTGCTGGTAGCCAACCTGGCGCCGCGCAAGATGAAGTTCGGCATGTCGGAAGGAATGGTTATGGCAGCCAGCCATGCAGATGAAGGTACCAACCCCGGCATCTACATCCTCAACCCCTGGCCCGGCGCCCAGCCTGGCATGCGCATCCACTGAACCTACGCAGCGCGATCCGGGCCTCGTCACCATGTTCCCTTGGACCTACGGCTGGATCGATACCGAGCGCACCCCTGAAGCCAACACCCGCCTCGGCATGGCACTGGCCTTTGTGGCCGGGGCCACCAATGCGGGGGGCTTTCTGGCGGTGCACCAATACACCTCGCATGTGACGGGCGTCGTCTCGTCGGTGGTGGATTCGGTAGTGCTGGGCCACACCGAGGTGGCCCTGACCGGCATGGCCATGCTGATCGCCTTTGTGTTCGGCGCCATGGCCAGTTCGGTGCTGGTCAACTGGGGCTTGCGCTGCCGGCTGCAGGTGGCCTACGGCCTGCCGCTACTGCTGGAAGCGGCCCTGCTGCTGGTGTTTGGTGTTTTCGGGGGCGTTATGAACTACGCCTATTACTTTTTTACCCCGCTCACGGTCACCTTGCTCTGCTTCATCATGGGGCTGCAGAACGCGGTGATCACCAAGATTTCGCGCGCCGAAATCCGCACCACCCACTTGACCGGCATGGTCACCGATGTCGGCATTGAGCTGGGTAAGATGGTCTACCTCAACCTCGACCCCCAAGCCGCCCCCGTCCAAGCCAACACAGACAAACTCCGCTTGCTGGGCAAGCTGATTGGCAGCTTTGTGCTCGGCGCGTGGGTCGGGGCTCTGGGCTTTAATTCTCTGGGCTTTGTCACCACGGTGCCCCTCGCCTTGATTCTGTTGTACCTGGTAGCCCGCCCCGCCTTGAACGACCTGCGCCGTTACACGCAGACCCTGGGCTGATCGCCACCGACCTCTTTTCTTTTCTGCGAATGTCTACTCAACTCCCCTCTTCGCTGCACTTTGACGTGCTCATCGTTGGCAGCGGCCTCGCCGGACTGAGCGCGGCGCTGCTGCTCTCGCAGCAATACCGCGTGGCCATCCTCACCAAACGCGCGGTGCGCGAAGGCAGTAGTGGCTGGGCCCAAGGCGGCATCGCCGCCGTGTGGGACAAGGACGACAGCTTTGCCGCCCATGTGGACGACACGCTGATTGCCGGTGCCGGCCTGTGCGACCTCAAAGCCACGCAGTTCGTGGTGGAGAACGCACCCCAGTCCATCGCCTGGCTGCAAAAGCTGGGCGTGCCGTTTTCAGAAGAAGCGGGCCACGCCGGCCAGCTGCACCTGACCCGCGAAGGCGGGCACAGTGCGCGCCGCATCGTCCATGTGACCGATGCCACCGGTGCCGCCGTGCAACAAACCCTGATCGAGAAGGTGAAAGCCAGCGCCAACGTGACGCTGTTTGAGCACCACACGCTGGTCGACCTGATCACCACCACCAAGCTGGGCCAGGCGGGCCCCAACCGCTGCGTGGGCCTATACGCGCTGGATGACGACACCGACGAAGTGCTCACCTTCCAGGCGCCCCACACCATCCTGGCCACAGGCGGCGCAGGCAAGGTCTACCTTTACACCACCAACCCCGACACGGCCACTGGCGACGGCATTGCTGCGGCCTGGCGCGCGGGCTGCCAGGTGCAGAACATGGAGTTCATCCAGTTCCACCCGACCTGCCTATTTCACCCGCACGCCAAGAGCTTTTTGATCACCGAGGCGGTGCGCGGCGAGGGCGGCCGCCTGCTGCTGCCCACCGGCGAGCGCTTCATGCCCAAGCATGACCCACGCGCCGAGCTGGCCCCGCGCGACGTGGTGGCCCGCGCCATCGACTTCGAGATGAAGAAAGGCGGCTTTGACTGCGTGTACCTCGACATCTCACACCAGCCGCTGAGCTTTATCAAAGAGCACTTCCCCAACATCTACGCCCGCTGCCTGGAGCTGGGCATCGACATGGCCAAGCAACCCATCCCTGTGGTGCCGGCGGCCCACTACACCTGCGGCGGCGTGGTCACCGACCTCGACGCCCGCACCGATGTAGAGGGCCTGTACGCCGTGGGCGAAACCGCCTGCACCGGCTTGCATGGCGCCAACCGTTTGGCATCGAATTCGCTGGTAGAGTGCATGGTGTTTGCGCGATCCGCTACTGCTTTGATAGCAGATGAGCTGGCCCGCGGCAGCTCAGAGGCACCGCGCCAGTTGCCCGCCTGGGATGACAGCCGCGTGACCGACGCGGACGAGAGCGTGGTCATCTCCCACAACTGGGACGAGCTGCGCCGCTTCATGTGGGACTACGTGGGTATCGTGCGCACCAACAAACGGCTGGAGCGCGCAGCCCACCGCATTGCGCTGCTGCAAGGAGAGATTGCCGAGTTTTATGCCCACTTCCATGTCACCCGCGACCTGCTGGAGCTACGCAACCTGGTGCAAGTGGCCGACCTGATTGTGAAAAGTGCCCAAGCCCGCCACGAGAGCCGCGGCCTGCACTTCAGCCGCGACTACCCCGGAATGCTGGATGCAGCGGTGCCGACCACGCTCACGCCTTAACGGGCCGGCCGATCCTCAACGCCGCTTGGAAGATCGCCAAGCTCGGCAGCAGGGCTTGGCGTCCACTCATGCCGGAATAGCCAGCCCCCGCACCACCGCAGGCCGCGCTACAAAGGCAGCCAGCACACGGGCCACTTCGGGGAAGTCGGCAAAGCCCACCAGATCGCCCGCTTCGTAAAAACCCACCAGGTTGCGCACCCAGGGGAAGATGGCAATGTCGGCCACGGTGTAGTCGTCGCCCACCATCCAGGCGCGGCCTGCGAGGTGCTGGTTGAGCACCGCCAGCAGGCGCTTGCTTTCGGCGACATAGCGGTCGCGGGGGCGCTTGTCTTCATAGTCTTTGCCGGCGAATTTGTGGAAAAAGCCCAGCTGCCCGAACATGGGCCCCAAGCCGCCCATCTGCCACATGAGCCATTGAATGGCCTGGTAGCGCTGCGCAGGGTCGGCAGGCAGCAGCTTGCCGGTTTTCTCGGCCAGGTAAATCAGGATGGCGCCGGACTCAAACAGCGCCAGCGGCTGGCCGCCC
>JAIXVK010000003.1 GCA_027483085.1 Comamonadaceae bacterium
ACCAACGCCCCATTTGAAGCGAAAGACCTGCTCAAGGCCCGCGGCTATCGCTGGAACGGAGACCAGCGTGTGTGGGCCACTCGCCTGAGCGACGATGCCGCGCTGCACACCGAATTCGACTGGCTCCGCCAGCAGGTGTATGCCGGCCGGCATGCGGCGGTACAGGTGGAACAAATGGACGCCAAAACCAAGTACTCCAGCCGAAGCGGCCACACGGTGTACCAACAACTCTAAAGGGCCCGCTCATGACGCGACAGCTGCTCAGTGTTCAGGTGGGGCTCGCCCGCAAGGTTCAGATCCAGGGCCGCAGCATCCTGACGGCGATTCACAAAACCCCGGTTGACGGGCCCACCCCGGTGACGCCGCTAGGCTTGTTGGGAGATGAGCAGGCGGACCCCTCAGTGCACGGCGGGCTGGACAAGGCGGTGTATGCCTACCCCTCGGAGCACTACGGTTTTTGGCAAGAAGCGCGCCGGGCGGCTGGCGCCAGCGGTTTCGATGACAGCTTGCCCTTTGGCTCCATGGGCGAGAACCTGACGCTGGCTGGCCTCTTGGAAAACGAGGTGTGGGTGGGCGATGTGCTGCGCTTTGCCGATTGCGCGCTGCGGGTGGTGCAGCCGCGGGAACCTTGTTTCAAGTTCAATGCGGCGATGGGTTTTGCAGGCGCTGTCAAAGCCATGGCGCTGAGTGGCCACTGTGGCTTTTATCTGGCGGTTGATGAGCCCGGGCAGCTGCGTGCCGGAGAGCCGTTTGAGTTGGTGCCCGGCTCACGGCAGACCTCGATCGCCGAGCTGTTCAAGGCCCGGCTTTACAAGCACTTGCGCTAGCCCCAGCAGTGGTTGCGGCCCTGAATCAGCCCCGGCTCAGGGTGGTGCTGATGGCGTCGGCCAGCTCGTGGGGCTCAAACTTGGCGACATAGGCGTCAGCGCCCACGCCGGTGGCATGGCCTTCGCTGGCACTGCCAGTCAGGGATGAATACACAATGACTGGAATGCCCGCGAACCGGTTGTCGTTTTTGATGCTGCGGGTCAGGGTAAAGCCGTCCATTTCGGGCATTTCCAGATCGGTCAGCACCAGTGCGACTTTGTCGCTGGCCCGCTTACCGTGGGCGACCGCATCGCTGTGAATCTGGGCCAGACGGTCCCACGCTTCTTTGCCGTTTTTGACGGCGACGTAAGACACTCCCATGGACTTGAGGCTCTCCTCCACGAGCATGCGGGCGATGGCGGAGTCGTCGGCAAACAGGATGGTGGAGCCTTCGGGCAGCTTGATTTTCTGGATATTGCTCGAGGACTCTGTGTGGCTGTTCGGGAACACATTGCGGATGATTTGCTCCACATCGAGCACCTGTGCCAAGCGGGAGTCTGTGGCATCGCCATCGATACGGGCAACGCCTGAGAGCAAGCCGGAGCTGTTGTTGTCAGAGGCGATCAGGTGCTTCCAGTCGAGCTGGATGATTTCGACCACTTCGTCCACCAAAAACGCCTGAGTCGTGCGGGCAAACTCGGTCACCAGCACGATTTTGGAGTCAGTTTTCGGCACACAGCCCGCGAGTGCAGGCAGGTTGATCACCGGAATCAGCTGCCCGCGCACATTGGCCAACCCGAGGGCGTGTTGGGGTGCATTCACGATGCTGGTGATTTCAGGTGCCACCACGATTTCGCGCACTTTGAACACATTAATGCCGAATAGCTCGCTGCGGTCGCTGCCGGTCGAGTCCCCGAGTCGGAACAGCAGGAGCTGGAATTTGCTCTCAGCTGCCTGGCTGCTGTGGGAGGGTGTTTTGGTGTTCATAGGAGCGCTCATGGTGGGGCCTCTCGAAGCAAATGGTGGTCTCCTTCACTTTACCCTTTTCCGTGCGAATTGCTTTGGCTAAAAGACAGGGTTTTCGCGGCATCTCTCAGGAACTGACGTACTTGGTCAATGTCCGGTCCAATATGTCGGTCAATACGGCGGATATAGGGGCAGGTGAGGGTGGCCAGGGCGGTTTTGTCCGGCCCGAGGATAGGGAAAGAAATATCCACCACGCCAAAGGATTGGGCGCTGTTGCGCTCCAGATAGCCCTGCTCGCGAATGTTGGAGAGGGTGTCTGCGAGTTGGGCCTCGGAAATCGGCACTTCGCCGTCTAGCGGCGTGTGTTCTGCCAGCATGCGCTGGTAACTGCCCGGGTCGGCGTATGCCAATAGCAGGTGGCCGGACGCAGTGTCCAGCAAGCCCACACGGGCGCCCCGAGGTACCGAAAAGCTCCAGCCGCTCGGGCTGCTGATTTGTGCACTGATCAGCACATTGCCCCGGTCATACACCCCCATGTGGCAACTTTGTTCAGCCTTGCGGGTGAACTCGTCCATCACAGGCAGTGCCTGGTTGATCAGACGGCTCAGAGGCGGGTGCATGTTAGCCAAGGCAAACAGTTTGAGGCTGAGGGCGTAGCGGTCGCCAGAGGGGTTGCGCATCACATATTGGCGGGCCACCAGGCGCTCCAGCATCCGGTAGATCTCGCTGGCGCTGCGATCCATTTCTTTCACGATCTCGGCACGGGTCAGGCCGTGGGGTTGGCTGGCTAGTAGTTCCAGAATGTCCAAGCCCTTGTCCAGTGCGGGTGCGCGGTAGCGGTCTTCGGGTGGCAGTGTGGACTCATCGAGGTCTTCTGCCTTCGGGCGGCGTCCACGGGGTTTTGTTTCAGTGTCGGTCATGGGGTGTTTCGTGGGCCTCGTGTGCGGAGCCGGTGTACGGCATCGGGTTTTTATAGCAGAGCGGGCAGGTGTCGTCTGGAAACCAGTGGCTAGGGAAAGTACTGAGCGCGTTCTGCAACGGAGTTCTTTAACATTTGCTTCATCGGTGAATTATTTATTTATATTTGAATTTAAGCAACGGAGTCCGCTTCATGAATTCAGGCAGGTTGGCAGGGAAGACAGTTTTGATCACCGCAGCAGCGCAGGGCATTGGCCGGGCCAGTGCGCTGGCTTGTGCCCGTGAGGGGGCGGAGGTGATTGCCACCGACATCCATGCCGGCTTCTTGGATTCCTTGCGCCAGGAGCACCCTTCCATTCGTACCGCGCTGCTGGATGTGCGCAGCACCGAAGCGGTCAACGCACTGGCCGCTGAGCTGCCCGCCCTGGACGCCTTGTTCAACTGCGCTGGCATGGTGGCCAACGGGTCAGTGCTCGATTCAACCGAAGCCGACTGGGACCTGAGCTTTGACCTGAACGTCAAAAGTATGTTCCGTATGACCCGGGCGTTCCTGCCCGGAATGCTGGCCAAAGCGGCAGCCGTGCAAGGCAGCGTGTCCATCATCAACATGGCGTCCATGGCGTCCAGCATCAAGGGCTTTGGCAACCGCTGTGCCTATGGTGCGTCCAAGGCGGCAGTGATCGGGCTGACCAAGTCTCTGGCGGCCGACTATGTAAAAGCCGGCTTGCGCGCCAACGCCCTGTGCCCCGGTACGGTGGATACACCCTCGCTGCGCGGGCGCATCGCATCTGCAGCGGACCCGGTGCAGGCCGAGAAAGACTTTATTGCTCGCCAACCCATGGGGCGTTTGGCTTTGGTCGAAGACATTGCACCGATGGTGGTCTACCTTGCGAGCGATGAGTCACGCTTCATGACCGGCCAGACGCTGTTGGTCGACGGCGGCGTCACGATCTGACGTGGATATCGCCATGGCAGCCCCTTCTATGTCGAGCCCGCCTTTGATTGAGGTTCGCAACCTCAGTAAAGCCTTTCCCGGTGTAAAGGCGCTGGACCATGTGCGGTTTGACCTGTTGGCCGGCGAAGTCCATGCCCTCATGGGCGAGAACGGCGCAGGCAAGTCCACCCTGATGAAAATTTTGGCCGGCGTCTACCGCATGGACGGCGGCGAGGTGCTTCTAGACGGCGTGGCCGTCGACATCCAAAGCCCCGCCCACGCACAAGCGCTGGCGATTGGCATCATTCACCAGGAGCTGCACCTGATGCCGCACCTGAGCGCGGCACAAAACATCTTTCTGGGACGCGAGCCCCGCAAGGCAGGTGGCTGGCTGCTGGACGAAGCGCGCCTCAATGAGGACGCCCGCGCCTTGTTTGAGCGGCTGAATCTGCGCATGGAGCCCACGACCCGGATTTCCGACCTCACGGTTGCTAAGCAGCAGATGGTCGAAATCGCCAAGGCACTGTCTTTCAAGTCGCGTGTGTTGATCATGGACGAGCCCACCGCGGCCCTGAACAATGCAGAGATCGAGGAGCTGTTTCGCATCATCCGCCAGCTCAAGCAAGAGGGTGTGGGGGTGGTCTATATCTCCCACAAGATGGACGAAATCCAGCGCATTGCAGACCGTATCACCGTGATGCGTGATGGCAGCTATATCGACACCGTGCCCGCGCAGATCCCCATGAGCCAGGTGATTGCCATGATGGTGGGGCGCCATCTGGAGGCGTCTGACAAGGCCATTCCGGACACCTCGGGCAATGAAGTGTTGCTCGAGGTGCACGGTTTGAAGCGGGGCCGCGCTATCCGGGATGTGAGCTTTCGAGTCCGGCGCGGAGAAATCGTGGGCTTTGCCGGCCTGATGGGGGCAGGGCGCACCGAGGTGGCGCGCGCCGTGTTTGGGGCAGACCCCATCGACGCGGGCGAGGTCCGCGTGGCGGGCAAGGCGGTGCGCCTGCGCTCACCCCAAGACGCTGTTGCCGCAGGCATTGGCTACCTCTCGGAAGACCGCAAGCACTTTGGCTTGGCTACTGGCATGGATGTGGCGGCCAATATCACCCTGCCCAGCCTCGCGCGTTGGCTACGCGGGGGCATGTTTCTCAACAAGACGGCGATTGCCGAGGTGTCCCGGGGCATGGTGGACAAGCTGCGCATCAAGACGCCGTCCATCTATCAGATGTCCAAGCTGCTGTCCGGCGGTAACCAGCAAAAAGTGGTGATCGCCAAATGGCTGGTGCAGGACTGCGAGGTGCTGATTTTTGATGAGCCCACCCGCGGTATCGACGTGGGAGCCAAGAGCGAGATTTACAAGTTGCTGAACGACCTGGCCTCACAGGGGCGCGCCATTGTGGTGATTTCGAGCGAGCTGCCTGAGGTGCTGCTGCTGAGCCATCGCATCCTGGTGATGTGCGAAGGCCGCATCACCGGTGAGGTGCGTGGCGATGATGCGACCCAGGAGCGCTTGATGGAGCTGGCCACCCAACGCGAGGCCTTGGCGGCCTGAGCCTCTAGACATGCGGGCGACCCACCAGACAAACGAATAGGACATTGACATGAATTCCAAAACCACAAGCACTGCCCCGGTCCGTCTGGGCGGTGGACAGGCCAAGCAAAAGCTGCTGGCCTTTGCCAGCCTGATTGCCTTGATCCTGGTGTTCACCGTGCTCAAGCCGGATGCCTTCATGACGCGGGACAACATCATTGGCATCCTGCAGTCCACCACGGTGATCGGCGTGTTGGCGATTGCCAGCACCTTCATCATCATCACCTCGGGTATCGATCTGTCGGTGGGCGTGCTCATGACCTTCAGCGCCGTGATGGCCGGGGTGTTCATGGTGAATCTGGGCGTGCCGATGCCGCTGGGTATCGTGCTGGCTATCGCCACCGGCTGCGTGTGTGGTGCCCTCTCTGGATTGGCGATCACCAAACTCAAGGTACCGCCCTTTATTGCCACCTTGGGCATGATGATGTTGCTCAAGGGCGCATCCCTCATTATCACCAACACCCGTCCGATCTATTTCAGCGACGTGGAAGGGTTTGACCAGATCGCCCTGGGCTCCGTCATTGGCGACCTGTTTCCTGCACTCCCCATTCCCAATGGAGTGTTGATCCTTTTTCTGGTGGCCGTGCTGTGCGCTGTGGTGCTCAACAAGACTGCGCTGGGGCGTTACACCTTTGCCCTGGGCAGCAACGAAGAGGCGGTGCGCCTCTCAGGTGTGAATGTGGATCGCTGGAAAGTCATTGTTTACGCCTTCGCTGGTGGCATCTGCGGCATAGCTGGTTTACTGATCGCATCCCGCCTGAACTCAGCCCAGCCGGCTTTGGGCCAGGGCTACGAGCTCGATGCGATTGCAGCCGTGGTGATCGGCGGCACCTCACTCAGCGGTGGGGTGGGCACGATTTTGGGCACCATCATCGGCGCTTTCATCATGAGTGTTCTTATCAACGGTCTGCGCATCATGTCGGTCGCCCAGGAGTGGCAGATGGTGCTGACAGGTCTCATCATCATTCTCGCGGTCTACACCGACAACCTGCGCCGCAACAAGCCATAAGGAGACCCGGCCGCTGCAACTGCCATTGCCCCATTTGTTGAGTTTTTCGTGATCCCCTAGAAACATACCTATCCATCAGGAGACAAACCATGAATGCAAAACGTCAATTGCTGGCACTGACCGCCAGCCTCGCCCTCGCAGGCTTTTCCAGCTTCGCCAACGCCCAAGAGATTTACATCCCCCTGATCTCCAAGGGCTTCCAGCACCAGTTCTGGCAAGCCGTGAAGCAGGGCGCAGACCAGGCCGCCAAAGACTACAAAGTCAAGGTGACATTCGAAGGACCGGAAACCGAACAACAAGTGGACAAGCAGATCGACATGCTGTCGGCTGCCTTAGCCAAAAAGCCGGCTGCCATTGGTTTCGCCGCCTTGGACAGCAAAGCTGCCATTCCGCTGCTGAGAAAAGCCCAGGCAGCCAAGATTCCGGTAATTGCGTTTGACTCGGGTGTGGATAGCGACATCGTGCTGACCACCGCCCAAACCGACAGCAAGGCCGCCGCAGCGCTGGCCGCGGACAAGATGGCCGAGAAAATTGGCGGGGAAGGCGAAGTGGCGGTGATCGGCCACGACCAGACCAGCACCACCGGCACCGGCCGCCGCGATGGCTTTGTGGACCAGATCAAGGCCAAGTACCCCAAGATCAAGGTAGTGGATATTCAGTACGGCGGTGGCGACCACCTGAAGTCGGCTGAAATTGCCAAGACCCTGACCCAGGCTTACCCCAAGCTCAAGGGCATCTTCGGTACCAACGAGGGGTCTGCCATCGGTGCGGGCAAGGGCCTGAAAGAAGCCAAGAAGACTGGTGTGGTCATCATTGGCTTTGACTCCGGCAAGGCGCAAAAAGACATGATCAACGACGGCACCATCGCCGGCGCGATCACCCAAAACCCGGTGGGCATTGGCTACAAGACCGTGGAAGCCGCAGTGAAGGCGCTCAAGGGCGAGAAGTTGCCCAAGATCATCGACACCGGTTTCTACTACTACGACAAGACCAACATGAAGGACGCCAAGATTGCGGCGGTTCTTTACGATTGATATTTCCCCCTGAGTGGCTTTGCCGCTCACCCCTCGCTCGCAGGTTGCGGGAGGGGGGCGCACCCAACGGTCTGGCAGAGCTAGTTCTGCGGGTGCCCTGGATTGGAGAGGTCCGGGCGTGTTTGCTGCCCTTTGTATGTTGACTGAAAAGGAAAGACTGTGAAATTAGTACGCTACGGATTGCCAGGCCAGGAAAAGCCCGGTGTGTTGGATGCCCAAGGCCGTGTGCGCGACCTCTCTGCACACATCGCGGATGTGGGTGGTACGGCCCTGTTGCCGGACAGCCTGGCTCGTTTGCGTGGCATTGCGGTGGAAAGCCTTCCGCTGGTGGCCGGCGTGCCTCAACAAGATTTGCGCCTCGGTGCCTGTGTGGGCAATGTCGGCAAGTTCATTTGCATCGGCTTGAACTACTCTGACCACGCAGCGGAGAGCGGTATGCAGGTGCCGCCGGAGCCGGTGGTATTCAACAAATGGACCAGTTCGATCGTCGGGCCTGACGATGCCGTGGAGATTCCCCGTGGTTCGCTCAAGACCGATTGGGAAGTAGAGCTGGGTGTGGTCATCGGCAAAGGCGGCCGCTACATCGACGAAACAGACGCAATGTCCCACGTCGCCGGTTATTGCGTGGTGAACGATGTGTCTGAGCGCGAATACCAGCTCGAACGCAGTGGCACCTGGGACAAGGGCAAGGGCTGCGACACCTTCGGCCCCACAGGCCCTTGGCTGGTGACGGCGGATGAAGTGCCGGATCCGCAGGCCTTGTCCATGTGGCTCGATGTAGACGGCAAGCGCTATCAAAACGGAAGCACGTCCACCATGGTGTACGGCGTGAAGTTCCTCATCTCGTACCTCAGTCGATTCATGAGCTTGCAACCCGGCGACGTGATTTCTACAGGTACCCCACCCGGCGTCGGCATGGGGCAGAAGCCTCCGGTTTACCTGCGTGCAGGTCAAACCATTCACCTGGGCATCGAGGGCCTGGGAAGCCAAACACAGATAACCAAACAGGCCTGATATGACCCAAGTCACCGGCATGCGCGTCGTGGACGTGCGCTTTCCTACGTCCCAACATTTGGATGGCTCGGATGCGATGAACCCGGATCCGGACTATTCCGCAGCCTACGTGATCCTTGAAACCGACCGTCCGGGCGTGGAGGGTCACGGCTTGACGTTCACCATCGGGCGCGGCAATGAGATCTGCTGTGCTGCGATCGAGGCCATGCGACATCTGGTGCTTGGACTGGACATGGACTGGGTAGCTGCCGACATGGGGCGCTTCTGGCGCTACATCACCTCTGACAGCCAGCTGCGCTGGATTGGTCCTGATAAAGGCGCCATCCACCTTGCCACCGGCGCGGTGGTGAATGCGGTATGGGATCTGTGGGCCAAGCTGGAAGGTGTGCCGGTTTGGGAGCTTGTGGCCCGCATGAGCCCCGAGGAGCTGGTGAAGCTGATTGACTTCCGCTACATCACCGACTGCATTACGCCGGAGGAGGCGCTCGCCCTGTTGCAAGAGCGTGCAGTTGGCAAAGCCGAGCGCTTGGAGACACTGCGACGTGAGGGCTACCCGTGCTACACCACCTCAGCCGGCTGGCTGGGTTATGACGATGAAAAGCTGCGCCGCCTGTGCAAAGAGGCTACCGACGCGGGCTTCAACCACATCAAGCTGAAGGTCGGTCGCGACAAGGCGGACGACATTCGCCGCCTGCGCATCGCCCGCGAAGTGCTGGGGCCGGACCGGCACTTGATGATTGACGCCAACCAGGTGTGGGAGGTGAATCAGGCGGTGGAGTGGGTGCGCGAGCTGGCCTTTGCCAAGCCCTGGTTCATCGAAGAGCCCACCAGCCCGGACGACATTGAGGGCCACCGCGTCATCCGTGAGGGCGTACACCCCGTCAAGGTGGCAACCGGCGAGATGTGCCAGAACCGCATCATTTTCAAGCAGCTGATCATGCGTGGCGCCATCGATGTGGTGCAGATTGATTCTTGCCGCCTGGGGGGCGTCAATGAAATTTTGGCGGTCATGTTGATGGCTGCCAAGTACAACTTGCCCGTGTGCCCGCACGCTGGCGGAGTGGGCTTGTGTGAGTATGTGCAGCACCTGTCCATGATCGATTACCTCTGCATTGCCGGCACACGGGAAGGGCGGGTGATCGAGTTTGTGGACCATTTGCACGAGCATTTCCTCGAACCCTGCGTGATCGAAAACGCCGCTTACATGCCGCCGAAGGCTCCAGGTTTTTCCAT
>JAIXVK010000209.1 GCA_027483085.1 Comamonadaceae bacterium
CACCTACATCGAGCACCGCGGCCCTATTCAGGGCAAAACCGTGACCTGGGTGGGTGACGGCAACAACATGGCCAACACCTGGCTGCAGGCGGCTGCCAAGCTGGGCTTTCACCTGCGCGTATCCACCCCCAGCGGATATGAAGTTAATGAGAAATTGGCCGCTAGCGCAGGCGGAATGGGCGCGGGCAGCTATAAAACTTATAGCGACCCGATGGAAGCCTGCCAGGGTGCCGACCTGATCACCACCGATGTGTGGACCAGCATGGGCTACGAGGCTGAAAACGAAGTCCGTCGCAAAGCCTTTGCCGCCTGGTGCGTGGACCGCAAGATGATGGCAGTGGCTGCGCCCAACGCCATCTTCATGCACTGCCTGCCTGCCCACCGTGGCGAAGAGGTAGAAGCCGAAGTCATCGACGGCCCGCAAAGCGTGGTCTGGGATGAAGCCGAAAACCGCATGCACGTGCAGAAGGCGCTGATGGAGTACCTGCTGCTCGGCAAGCTCTAACCCCCCACGACGGCGTGCAACCTCGCAGGTGCATGCCGTCGGTGTGAGGTATCAACGCATCAGGTCTTCAATCGCATCCACCACGATGCTGGTGCCAATGGCGATCAGCAGAATATCGTTGGCCACCCGAACGTATTTGTAGCCGGCCGGCGGCAAGCCGATGCGCACCGATATGTCCCGTGGCAGCGGATAGAAAACCACATCCCTCGGAAGCGCCTGGCCACGGGACCACTTCTTGGCTTGGCCGGGTGGCTGGCATCCATTGTTCTTTTTGGCCAAGCCGGGCGGGCATTTGCCCTTGGCCTGCTGGGCGCCGTAGTAGTCCTGCGCAGCGCGGCGTTGGTCGTCGCCAAAGTAGCTGCCCACCCGGATCTCTATCGAGCCCCCTTGCTGATTTTGGGCATGGGATTCTTCTTCGTGCTTGCCCTTACCTTTGCCTGCCCACTCCGGTTTGGCGGCCCATGCGGCGCAACTCACAACAGAGAAAGCCAAGCCCAGGGTTGTAGCCCGAGCCCATGCTCGTACCACAGGCGAACGATGTTTCATGACGAATCCTTTTGTGTTTGCAGTGGGTTCACTGTAAGTGGCATGGTAAACCGGAGCTAGTCCAAGGGAACCGGTAAATCTGCCATCTGCCCTTTGAATTCTTGTAACGAGAAGTGCGACTGCACTTGCCGAACGCCCGGCAGGCGGTGCAGCTTGCGTTGCAACAGCTCGGAATAGTGGTCCAAGTCGCGAGCCACCAGCCCCACCAAAAAATCGGCCTGCCCCGAGATGGCGTGGAACTGCACCACCTCCGGAATCTCGGACACCGCCTGCACAAAGGCCTGTGACGAGGCCTCGTTCTGGTGGTCAATGCCGATCAGCACAAACGCCAGCACGCTGTAGCCCAGCGCTCGCCGGTCCAGCGCGGCGTGGTAGCCCTTGATAGTGCCCGCATCCTCCAGCTGCTTGACGCGCCGCCAGGTGGGCGACTGCGACAAATGGGCCATCTGCGCCAACTCGCCGGAGGTGAGGCGCGCGTTGTCTTGCAAGGCCCGCAGCAGCAGGCGGTCGGCTTTATCGGTGACTTGCTGCATAAATTTTTCTCCAAATCTTCTTCGAAGACTAACTTAGTCCATTTTTTGAATATTGAAGATTAGATATCAACATTTCAAAGCCCCCAACACATAATTTCTCAAAACAACCCTCCTTGAGACACCATGAGCACTACGCCCTTGACCCTGAACGACTGCCGCGCCCGCGACGCCGCAGACACCTTGCACCCTTTGCGCGAGCTGTTTGATATTCCGGAGGGCGTGATCTACCTCGACGGCAACTCGCTGGGCGTGATGCCCAAAACCGCTGCCGCCCGCGCGGCCGAAGTCGTCACCCAAGAGTGGGGCCAAGGCCTGATCCGCTCCTGGAACACCGCCGGTTGGTTCAACCTGCCCCAGCGTTTGGGTAACCGCATTGCCCCGCTGATTGGGGCAGATGCGGATGAAGTGGTCGCCACCGACAGCACCTCCATCAACCTGTTCAAGGTGTTGTCTGCTGCCTTGTCGATCGCCGCGCAGGACGCGCCAGAGCGCAAGCTCATCGTGAGCGAGCGCAGCAACTTCCCCACCGACCTCTACATCGCCGAAGGCCTGTGCAAAGAGCGCGGCTACACCCTCAAGCTGGTGGAGCCCGAAGAGATTGCTGCCGCACTCACTGCCGACGTGGCCGTGCTGATGCTCACCCACGTGAACTACCGCACCGGCGCCATGCACGACATGCCCGCCGTGACCGCCGCTGCCCACGCAGCCGGCGCGCTGATGGTGTGGGACTTGGCCCACAGCGCGGGCGCTGTGCCGGTAACCCTCAAAGCCTCGGGCGCCGACTTCTCGGTGGGCTGCGGCTACAAGTACCTGAACGGCGGCCCTGGCGCGCCGGCCTTTGTGTGGGTGCACCCCAAACACGCTGACCGCTTCTGGCAGCCCCTGGCCGGCTGGTGGGGCCACGCCGCACCCTTTGCCTTCACGCCCGATTACCAACCCGCCCCCGGCATCACCCGCTACCTGTGCGGCACTCAGCCCATCGTCAGCATGTCACTCTTGGGCTGCGGTCTGGAGGGCTTTGAGGCGGCCGAAAAGCTGGGCGGCATGACGGCCCTGCGCGCCAAGTCACTGGCGTTGACCGACCTGTTCATCCAGCTGGTGGAAGAGCGCTGCCAAGGCTACGGCCTCGGTTTGGCCACCCCGCGTGACCACGCCCAGCGCGGCTCGCAGGTGTGCCTGACCCGCGAGCACACCGCCGGTGGTGCCTTGGGCTCTGGCGCCTTTGCCATCGTGCAGGCGCTGATTGCGCGTGGCGTGATTGGCGACTACCGCGCGGGCGACGGCGGCATCCACAAAGACATCTTGCGCTTTGGGTTTACGCCGCTGTACATCGGGTTTGAAGATGTGTGGAACGCGGTGGAGCATCTGCGCCAGGTCTTGGAAACTGGCGAGTGGCAAAAGCCTGAGTTCAACCAAAAGCACGCGGTGACCTGATATGAGCAACACCACCTCTGGCTGCCCCATGCACGGCGGGGGCGCCCCCACCGCGGGCGAATCGATCGTCGCTGAAGAAAAAGCCCAGCTCGACTTCAGCAACTCCATGAGCTACGGCGACTACCTGCAGATCGACACCATCTTGGGTGCGCAAAAGCCGCTGTCGCCCACGCACGACGAGCTGCTCTTCATCATCCAGCACCAGACCAGCGAGCTGTGGATGAAGCTCATGCTGCATGAACTCACCGCCGCTATGGCGCACATCGCGCAAGACGACCTACCCCCCGCCTTCAAGATGCTGGCGCGCGTGAGCAAGATCATGGAGCAGCTGGTGCATGCCTGGGACGTGCTGGCCACCATGACGCCGCCCGAGTACACCGCCATGCGGCCCTACCTGGGCCAGAGTAGCGGGTTCCAAAGCTTTCAGTACCGCTGTATCGAGTTCTCGCTGGGCAACAAAAACGCCGCCATGCTCAAGCCCCACGCCCATGCGCCCGAGCGGCTGGCGCTGGTGCAAGCGGCGTATGAAGCGCCGTCTTTGTATGACGAAGCCCTCAAGCTCATGGCACGCCGCGGCATCGCCGTGCCCGCCAGCCACTTACAGCGCGACTGGACCCAGCCCTACGCGGCCAGCCCCGAGGTGGAAGCCGCCTGGCTGCAGGTCTACCGCGACCCCAAGGCCCACTGGGACCTGTACCAACTGGCCGAGGAGCTGACCGACTTGGAAGACGCCTTCCGCCTCTGGCGCTTCCGCCACGTCACCACCGTGGAGCGCGTCATCGGCTTCAAGCGCGGCACCGGTGGCACCGGCGGCGTGAGCTACTTGCGCAAGATGCTGGACGTGGTGCTGTTCCCCGAGATCTGGACGCTGCGGACTGCGCTGTAGGCCAGTTACAAGCACAACAAGCCGCCCAGCCGCTGAAGTGCTTTCGCCAATTCAGCGCTGTCGTGAAACCCATAGTTCAACCGCAGGTGATGGTGAAAGCGCTGGTCAGCAGAGAACAAGTGGCCGGGCGCCACGCTGATGCCAGCGCTTACCGCCCTGCGGTGCACGTCCAGGGCATCGATGTGCGCCGGCAACTCCACCCATAGAAAGTAGCCCCCTTGGGGCCGGGTCACCTTGGTGCCTTTCGGAAAAAATTTGGCAATGCATCGCAGCGCGGCACTGGCGTTGTCCTCCAGGCGCAGCCGCATCTGGCGCAAGTGCCTGTCAAACCCGCCAGTTTCCAGATAGGCGGCAATCGCCATTTGCGAAGGCACGGCGGTGGCCAGACTGGCCATAAGCTTCATGCGCTGTATCGCCTGGGCAAACCGCCCCGCCGCCACCCAACCCACGCGGTAGCCGGGCGCCAGGCTCTTGGAAAAAGAGCTGCAGTGCAGCACCAGCCCCTCCGTGTCAAACGCTTTGGCGGGCAGCGGGCGATGGTGGCCGAAATAGAGTTCGCCATACACATCATCTTCAATCAATGGCACTTGGTGTTCCGCCAGCATACGCACCAGCGCTTGCTTGGCCTCGGCCGGCATCAGGCTGCCCAAGGGGTTTTGAAACTGTGGCATCAGCCAGCACGCCTTCACCGGATGCTGGCGCAGCACTTCGGCCAAGGAGTCCAGATCGACCCCGGCGCGCGGATGCGTAGCCACCTCTACCGCACGCAGCTTGAGGCGCTCCAGCACCTGCAGCGCGGCATAAAAGGTGGGCGACTCCAAGACCACGATATCACCAGGCTGGGTAATGGCTTGCAGGGCGAGGTTGAGTGCCTCCATGGCGCCGTTGGTAATGACCAACTCGCCAGGCTCCACGCGCAGGCCCGACGTGCCGTAGCGCAAGGCGATCTGCCTGCGCAGCTGCTCATCTCCTGCAGTCAGGTGACCGGTGAGCTGGGCCGGGGCCAAGCCCCGCATTTGCGGGGTGAGTGCCTTGGCCAGTTTGTCCAGCGGAAACAGCTTGGGCGAGGGAAATGCCGACCCCAGCGGCACCAAGCCGACATCCCGGCTGCTGCCCAGCACCTCAAACACCAGGTCACTGATCGCCACGGGGCGCGACTCCGTAGCCGGCGCAGCGGTGCGGGGCTCCAGGGTCTGCGGGCCTTTGCGCAGGTTCACGTAGTAGCCCGACCGGGGGCGGCAATGGATCAAACCACGCGACTCCAACAGGCTGTACGCCTCAAACACGGTAGACGCACTGACCTTGCGCTGCAGCTTGGCCTGCCGCACCGAGGGCAGGCGCGCGCCCGGCGGAAGCACACCCTGGCGAATCAGGTCCGCCATCTCGTCCGCGTAGGTTTCATAAAGCTTCATGAAGTAACTGATACGGTATTTTTTACTTAATCTGCATCTTACATAGCAGTTAAGGCTGCGGCATAGTCCAAGGCACCGCTTCCGAACGACCTTCATGCAAAACCCAAGACTGACCCGGGTGATTACGCCCGTGGACGCACGCCAACTTATCCATCCAGATGCACTGCGTTGCGCGGTGCCAGCGCATATGGGAGGGCTAGGGGGCGAACCTGAAGACCTGTCACCCCTGATACGTGAGCTGTGCGAAAAATCGCCATCGGCGGCCATGGTGTTCTGGGCTCAGAGGATGGCGATTGAGTTTTTGGTGCACGCAGACAACGTGGCAGTGCGCGAGTTTTTGCTGCCAGACTTGCTGAGCTTTCATAAATCAGCAACCGTGCCCTACAACGTAGAGCACAGGCATCTCCGGGTCAGCAACGACGGACGGCATCTGTTTTTGAACGGAGGTAACTATGAAGTGGCCAACGCGCAGGCAGACGGGTTCTCCCTGATCTGCACGGCAAAGACGGACGAGGATTCTTTTGCCTGGTGCGTACTCGACAGTGAAGCGCAAGGGTTTGAGCGCTCGCCACATGCCAGGGAATCGCTTGCCGCTGGCGCAAAACTCGCACGCATCGAAATGAAGAACGTCTTCTTCCGCGGCGATGAACTCTTGGGTGAGGCCGACCTGACCACCAAAACGCTGGGGGTTCAGATGGCTCTCGGCGTGATATTCAAGGACCTGCTGTGTCAAAAGCAGGCATGAACAACCCACACAAAGGCACGCCCGCCAGGTGTTGGGCGAGCGGCTTGACAGCCTCATGATCCTCGGCTGTCAGGCGGTCATCGGATTAAGGTTGGTTACGGCAGGGTAAAGCGGGAAAAGGAACGATTTATGGATTGGGTCCCAGTAGTTTTTGTGGTATTCAAGGCGCTGGTGTTCTGCACCGGCATGTTCTACGCCATCAAATGGCATTACGACCAAGAAAAGTCGAAGAAGGACATGCGCACCGTGCTGCGTACAAGCGCCATATTGGGCGCCATGTTTGTCCTGCTGGCCGTGGGCATGGTGTTCGCCACCTTTGCCTTTGCCAAGTGGCTCGGCATAGATTTGAATTTTCCTTAACAAATTCGCCTCTAGCGCATGTGGAATATGCGCAAGCAGCTATCAAATCAATAGCGGCCCAAGGATGATCAAGCGGGCTGGCGCCGTGCCGGCTCGCGCTGGTGCAAAAACTTGGTGAGCAAGTCACGCGGCGGCGCCATGCCTATGCCCTTGAGCACCTGCCCCACATTGCCACGGTGGTACGAGCCGTGGGCCAACACGTGGAAGAGCATCTCCTCGCGCGTCATGCGGCCGGCATCCCCATCAGTGAACTGAAAGTGCAGGCTCTCGGCCAACGCAGATTCGCTCAGCGCCGCCACATAGGCTTCAAACCAGTGGTCCGTCTCGGCAGCGGCGAAATGCAAGTCGCCGAGCGCGGGCGTGTCGTCGGTGTTGGTCTGGGTGTAGCCATGCGCCTCGCCCAACAAATGGGCGCGGAAGATACGGTCCACCACGTAAATGTGATTCAGCGTGCGCGTGGCCGTGTGCAGCGGCTCCGCGTGCTGCACCGGGTCCACCAAATGCATGGCATCAAACAACTCGGCATTGGCCCACGTCTTTTGGGCGAACAGGGTTTGGAGGATGGCGAGGGACATGGCAGATTCCGGAGTGGATGGCTGTGGGGTGTTGATGATTATCGGGGAATCAACCCTCGGTTAAGGCCCGATGTAAATTGACCTCTAGCCCACACCAAATGTGCGCAAGCAGCTATTCATTTGATAGCATGTAGATTCTCTCCAAGCCCCCACAAGGACCCCACATGCAAGCCGTTGTCTACGAAGCCTTCTCCGCCCCACCCCGCCTGCAAACCGTGCCGGACCCGACGCCCGAGACGCATGGCGTGGTCGTCAAGGTGCAGGCCACGGGCGTGTGCCGCAGCGACTGGCATGGCTGGGTGGGGCATGACACCGACATCGTGCTGCCCCACGTGCCCGGCCACGAGCTGGCCGGCACGGTGGAAGCCGTGGGCAAAGATGTGACCCGCTGGAAGGTGGGCGACCGCGTCACGGTGCCCTTCGTGGGCGGCTGCGGCAGCTGCCCGGAGTGCCACTCCGGCAACCAACAGGTGTGCGAAAAGCAGTTCCAGCCCGGCTTCACCCACTGGGGTTCGTTCGCGCAATATGTGTCCATCCACAAGGCGGACCTGAACCTTGTGGCGCTGCCCGAGACCCTGGACTTTGCCACCGCCGCCAGCCTGGGCTGCCGCTTTGTGACCTCATTCCGAGCGGTGGTCGATCAGGGCAAGACCTCTGCGGGCCAATGGGTGGCGGTGCACGGCTGTGGCGGCGTGGGCCTCTCGGCCATCATGATTGCCCACGCGGTGGGCGCCAATGTGGTGGCCATCGACATCTCGGAAGACAAGCTCGCCATGGCCCGTGCCATGGGCGCGGTAGCCACGGTCAATGCCACCCAGGTGCCCAACGTGGTCGAAGCGGTGATGGAGATCACAAAAGGCGGCGCGCATGTGTCGCTGGACGCACTGGGCCACCCCACTACCTGCTTCAACTCCATCAGCAACCTGCGCCGGCGGGGCAAACACATTCAGGTGGGGCTTATGCTGGCAGAGAACAGCACGCCGGCCATTCCCATGGCCAAGGTCATCGCCCATGAGCTGGAGATTCTGGGCAGCCACGGCATGCAGGCCCACCGCTACGGCGCCATGCTCGACATGGTGCGCACCGGCAAGCTGGCGCCTGAAAAATTGGTGGGCAAAAAGATCAACCTGCAACAGTCCATAGACGCGCTGATGAACATGGACAAGTTCGAGGTGGCCGGCGTCACCGTGATCACCGAGTTCTGACGCGCACCGCCGGGCGGGGGCTTACAAAATCTTGAGTTGCTTGGCCTGCGCGGTCAGCTCGTCGCGGAACTTGGGGTGTGCAATGGCGATGAGCTCTTTCGTGCGCTGCTTCATGGACTTGCCGCGCAGCTGGGCCACGCCGTATTCGGTGACCACGTAGTTGATGTCGTTCTTGCTGGTTGTGACGTGGGTGCACGGCGACAGCGAAGGCACGATGCGGGAGATGGTGTCGTCCTTGGCGGTGGACGGCAGCACGATGAAGGCCTTGCCCCCCTTGGACCGGTTGGCTGCGCGCACAAAGTCCGACTGCCCGCCGGTGCCCGAATACGGCGCATGGCCCAAGCTCTCGGAGCCGCACTGGCCCAAAAAGTCGATCTGCAAGGTGGCGTTGATGGCCACCAGGTTGTCGTTCAGGCCGGCAATGGCCGGGTCGTTGGTGAACTCGACCGGATGCATCTCCAGCCCCGGGTTGCGGTGCATAAAGCGGTAGAGCTTGGCCGAACCCAGGCCAAAGGTGGCCACCATTTTGCCGGGCATGAAGTTCTTGCGCCGGTTGGTCACGGCGCCCGC
>JAIXVK010000442.1 GCA_027483085.1 Comamonadaceae bacterium
ACGGACACCACGTTCGAGGGCAATGAAACGGTTATCGCCACCATCAACAGCGCCACCAGCAACGCAGTGGCTCTGACAGCTACGACCGCTGCGGCCACCGGCACTATCACCAACGATGATTTCGCACCTGTATTGGATCTGGACACCAACAACTCCAGTACAGCCACAGGAGCGAACTTCATTACGAGCTATACCGAGAATGGTGCTCCTATATCGATTTCTGACTCAGACATCACTATCACGGATGCAAATGGCACCAACCTCGCTAGTGCCACCATTACGCTGACAAACGGACAAACGGGCGATGTATTGGCTGTAGGAAGCTTGCCTCCGAGCATTGCGGCATCAATCACGGGCAATATCATCACCCTGACGGGGAATGCTAGCTTGGCGAATTACCAAGATGCCATCCGCGCCATCACGTTTGCCAGCACAAGCGAAAATCCCAGCAACGTTGCTCGCACTATTGAAGTAGTGGTGAATGACGGAGCGAACGCGTCAAACACCGCAGTTACAACAATCAATGTGGTCAGCGTGAACGACGCACCAATAGTGATTAACCAATCTGCAAGCGTCTCCGAAGAAGGCTTGGCAGTTGGCTTGGCGGATACCGCCGGATCACCGGACTCCACAAACTTGAAGACTGTTAGCGGCACACTGGTTTCGACCGATGTTGATAGCCCTAGCGCGACTTGGTCTTTCACATCCGCGCCCTCGGGCATCACTTCAAACGGCGTTGCGGTGGTCTGGACATTGAGCGGGCAAACCTATACGGGGCGGGCCGGCTCGGTCGATGTAGCAACCATTAGCCTGACAAGCGGTGGCAACTACACCTTTGATTTATTGGCGCCAATTGATCACGCAGGTGCCGGTGAGGGTGTAAGGGCACTCAATTTCGTCGTCAACGCAAATGATGGAGCATTGAGTGGCAGCGGTACGCTGACCATCAATGTTGAAGACGACTCACCATCCGCAAGAGCGGTTAGCCACAATATCTATGTCGGCGTAGACGCCCTCAACGTAAACACATTACAAGCCGGCTTCATCAACGCTGTCCTGGATAACGGCAATGCGCTTGCAGCGACAGAGGGAGGGGATACGGATACCCAGCGCGAGGTGTTGCGGTGGGGTACGGGCAGCACGCAATCGGGCTACACGTTGGTGGACAACACCTCTTTCACTTCAGCGGCAGGTAGTGCTGTTGCGTTGAATCAGTTATTCCAAGTTGGCACTTTTACCCATAACAACTTCCCAGTTGGTGGAAGCCCACTTAACTTCACTGATCTGACATTGTCATTCAATGTAGTGATAAACGGAGTTACCACGAATGTGCCTTTCACCATTCGCCTAGACCATACGGAAACTCCAAACACAAGTACTCCAACCGATGATGCTTCCCGTGACATCATCACCCTGCCTACCTCTAGCTCCACAATTAATATTGCAGGACAGAATTACGTTGTCAATTTCAATGGTTTCAGAGATGCGAATGGCAATTTGGTCACGCAAATCTTTACACAGGAACAACAGGCATCGAGCTTTGGAATCTTCGCTTCGATCACTACCGTTGAACCATTGCCCACCGCAACCGGAAACGTCTTTGCTCAAGGTGGGGCAGACGGCTTGGCGAACTCCGGTGTCGTCTGGAGCGGCACAAGCAGCTTAGGTTCATTCGTTGGTAATAGTGATGGGACTTACACCTTCACAATGAATGAAGCGACACGTGGTGCCATCAGGACGGGTGATCAATTAACCGCCACCTACAACTACACCATTACAGATAAAGATGGAGATACCTCCACTAATGTTTTGACATTGAATCTGAGCGGCCATCAAAACTTAGAAGGGACTGCTGCCGCGAATACTTTGACCGGCAGCGATTCCGTGAGCGATATTATTTATGGCTATGCAGGTAATGACACCATTAACGGTAGAGCCGGTAATGATGTCCTCATCGGCGGAACAGGGAACGACTCACTCACAGGCGGAACAGGGTCAGATACGTTTAAGTGGTCTCTCAATGACCAAGGAACCAACGCTGCTCAGGCTGTAGACACGATTACTGACTTCAGCGCTGCAACCTTTGCCTCTGGCGGCGATCGTATTGACTTGCGTGATTTGTTGTCGGGTGAAAACAGCGCAACTTTGGACAAGTACTTGCATTTCAGTACAAACGGTACTGAAACTGTGCTCCAAATCAGCACAACAGGCGCCTTCACTGCGGGGCATTCAATTGGAGGAACATTTGCTGATGTCACAAACAACACAGTCCAGCGAATCGTTTTCTCCGGTGTAAACCTCACGTCTGGATTTACCACTGACCAGCAATTAATCAATGACTTGATTTCAAAAGGAAAGTTGATTACTGACTAATACGGTCCGCACAAGAAAACCGAAGAGAGGCCCCCCAAGAATCTTCGGTTTTCCCAAGCCACACTGCCCATTCGGTGATGGTGAAAGCAATCTGCCGCCAACGACCACTGATAGGCAGTGTGTTGGGGGCTCATGCGCTTAAAGCCCTCCTAATCCTTTGTTATGACAGATTTGGCCATTTTTCTTGGCACATGCCCTCTGGGAAGGGAGGCCAGGCCCCTTACGATTAAGGGCCATGAGGAAAGTGGTGAGATCGGCGAGACTGCATACTTGGATACTTGGCATGCTTCCACATGTCTCTCGACCTCTGTAACGACGCACCTCACCCAATTAAGAGAGGCGCTGCGCCCTAAAGAGACATGCACCACTGCGGATGGCAATCAAGCAGAGGGAACATCTTTCACTGCAGGCCCAGTTGCGCCATCAAAGCCCAAAGCCTTCAACGCATCGATCTCTGCATCGGTCGAAACCCCCTCAGCCAAGACCAGTAGTCCAATGTTGTGAGCGATACCGCAAAGACCTTTCAAGAAGGCCGCGTTACCCGCATTGGCATCAACACCCCGGACGAAACTGGAGTCCACCTTCAAATAGTCGAGTCCCAAGTCATGCAATTGCCCAATTTGACTGAAGCGGTGACCAAAGTGCTCTAAACCCACGTGGCAGCCATGCAACTTTAGTTGCGGACATAGCGCCCGGAATGCATCCAAATGCTTGAAGGCACCTTCCTCTGCCACTTCAAGCCAGAGCCGATCAGCGGCTCCTGCACTTTGGCGAACCAGAGCAATTAGCTTTGGGATGAAGGAATGGTCATCCAAGGAGCTGGCGGAGAGATTGATGGCCAAGCCCGGAAGCCCAGGCGTCCGCGCAAGATCTTGCAACCCAAGCTCCACCGCCTTGAGATCCAAATCGGCGGTCAACTTCAGTCGCTCTGCAATCGGTAAAAAACGCCCGGCCGGCAACCACTCTCCGCGCTCGTCAAACATCAAGCGCAAAGGGCACTCGCGGTGCGATAGACCGCCAGACATGGTCATTACGGGGAAAGAAATGAGGCGCACCCAGCCATGCTCCAAAGCACGTCGGATCATGATGGCCCACTGATCGGCAGTACGTGGCAAATCATCATCTGTCGATACGCGAGCCTCTTGCACACTGTTTGCCTGGGAGGCCTCCGCAGTCGCCAGCGCACTGTCGATCCGCGCCAGAAGCTCACCGATGTTTTCGCCCTGGCTGAACCGTCCGTAACCCACTGCCCCTGTATTACCGCCCTCCACAAAGGGCGCAGCCTCTTTGATCAGTACCTGGATGAGTCGGCTTGCGAGCTCTTGCCCCTCCACATTGGCTGGCACCAAAAGCGCAAAATCAGCACCGTTAAGTCGGGCAGGCACGCTCTCTGAATGGGCTTCGGCTACCCGCTTGAGGACATGTCCGGTCAACTTCAAGAAGTCGTCCGTCGCTGCACGCCCCAGACGCCGGTTGATACCCGCCAGATCCGCCAAACGAACCATCAACAGCAAACCACCTGAGGAGTCTTCCGCATCCATGCTTTGACGCAATCGCGCCATGAAATAAGCGCGATTGGCCAATCCGGTCAAGTTATCAAAGTTAGCCTCCTGCCTGACTTGCTCAAGACGAAGGGCTTCATCATCAAACATCGACTTCAGGCGACCGACCGTTGCATTCATTGCGCTGGCCAGCTGCTTCAGCTCTGGTACCTTGGGCTCCTCCACCGTGACGAAGCGTCGCTGCGTAATAGCCGTCGCTTGTTCGATCACCGTATCCAAGGGTCGCCGCAAGCGCCCCAATACCGAGCTCCCCAGCCAACCGCCCACCAAGCCAGCCAAAGCGAGTGCCAGTGTCATGTCACACGCACTTTTCCACAAAGCGCCATATGCAAAACGGCTATGGCTGATCAGCGTAACCGTGCCGAACTGCTTCCAGCCGTTGGATATCTGTGCCTGCCCTGGCGCTGATTGAATCGGAAGCAATGCCGCAAACCATGCGGGTGCATCGAACTCTCCCTGTGGAGCAATCCGCTCCGAAATAACATTACCTGTCGGATCCAGCACACGCACAAGTTGGTAGTGCCCACTATCAAACAACGATGCGGACACCAAATCTACGCTCACAGGGTCGGGATCACTCTGGCTCAAAGCAAGCGCCAGAGCCGTAGCATTGTCGGTATTCTTGATCGCCAGTTGCGACTCCAGATAGCCCCGCGCCGAGAGCAGTGATGCCAACAGGCCCCCACCAAGGGCCAGCAACATACTGGCAATGATCGCCAGCCACAGTTGTCGGTACATAGACATGGGTGTTTCCTCTTCCTACTAAATTACTCAAAGCCTTCGGCTTTAGCCCGGCGTAACAAATCTTCCCAGCGCGACAAACGCCCGGTGCCCCCCGCAGCAGGGCTCGCGCCCGCAGCCCCGGTAAAAACGCCCGTACTGTTAAAACTAAACACCGGAACCAAATCCGGGCGGCGCGAGGCCGGTTTGATCTCACCGACCAGGTTATCCATCACCAAAGGTTCTGCATCCGGCGAGGCATAAAACGCCAACACCATGTGCGCTTGTGTTGCATCAGACGTTCCCGTCTTGGCGCGCACGTAGATAAAGCGAAGCTTATCGGGCGCCACCCCGATCTGAAGGAGTGTGAAGTACTTGGCAATAGCGAAGTCTTCGCAATCTCCGGCACCACGCCCCAGTGTCTCGACAGGCGTCGCCCAATAATCGGTTTGCCCCCACACGGCCGTGTCTTCGCTGAACTGCACCTGTTGATTCACGAAACTATTGACGCGCTTAAGACGCTCTGTGTCCCCCAGATCGGTCAACGTGGGAAGCAATTTGCGCCATGCATCGAATCGGGGTTGAGCAGCCGCCCCCCAACGCTGTAAAAAGGACGCCTGAACCGCATCAATGCCAGCCCCGACCTGAATGCTCAACATCGCAGCGCTCAAAAGCGCCCAAAGTAACAGCCGTTGCGCAAGCAGCTGAGCGCCGGCACCGGAAACCATTAATTTGTTAAAGGCGATGCGCATTACGCAAAAATAGAAAAAACGGGCATTTATCACAGAATAGCTAGTCTCATTTTGACCCAAAGGGTTAAAATTGCAAGCTCGACCAAATCAAGTGAAAATTTGTAACAACGCCTTGTTTTTGATCCCGACTCTCCTAGCCACCTACGGTATAGGCTAGTAAAGCTGAAAAAAAATGACACATCGCACTCCGTTAGCTCTTGCAATCGCCAGTATTTTTCTCACCGGTTTTTCGAATGCACAGCCAGCGACTCAGCTGTCCAATGCGGTCGAGAAGGCAATCCTTGAAAACCCGGAAGTCAAACTCAAACACAAGAACTTGATGGCCAGCTCCAACGAGCGGGCCGTTGCGGAAGGCGGATTCAAACCGCGGATCGACTTGGAGGCTACCGTTGGTGAGAAATCCACGTTCTCCCCCGGCTTGTCTGGAGATCGCGCGTACTCCAACTCGACCGCTAGCTTGCAGTTGCGGCAAACACTGTTTGACGGCTTTGCCACCGCAAGCGATGTGCGGCGCCTCGGCTACAGCCGCATGGCGGCTTACTACGACCTCTTGGCTAGCAGCGACAACATTGGCCTGGAAGCAGCACGCGCCTACCTGGATGTACAGCGCTTCCGTGAGCTGGTCGAGCTCGCCAAAGAAAACTACGCGAATCACTTTGATGTGTACACCCGCCTGGAAACGCGCGTCAAGGCGGGTGTCGGTCGTCGGGTGGACTTGGAACAAGCTTCGGGACGCTTGGCCCTGGCCGAGTCCAACTGGCTGACCGAAGCATC
>JAIXVK010000551.1 GCA_027483085.1 Comamonadaceae bacterium
CTCTTTGGATCCCGGCGAGCCGAACCCCTTGATTGAAAAAGTGTGGACCTACATGCCACTGGATGTCGGTGACCGTGTGGAAATGCCGCGGTCCACCTTGAATCTGAGCGAGCTGCTCCCGTCAGACACCCGGTATTTTCAGTACATGGGCTCGCTCACGACACCGCCTTGCACCGAAGGGGTGCTGTGGCTCGTTTTAAAGCAGCCCGCCGCCCTCAGCGCGCAGCAACTTCGCCTATTCACCCAGCTCTATCCGCAAAATGCACGCCCCGTACAGCGAACGAATGGCCGGCCTGTGCGCGAAGCGCAATAAGGCTGCGCGAAGCGCCTTGCTACTAAAAATATAGCTACAAGCGCAATCAAAACCTGCGCTAGAGGCCTATTTGGCCAAAGACTTCAACGCCAGCTTGATACCGTCGCTGACACCCACATCCTTGGGCAGTGCCTTGAGCGCAGCTGCCGCTTCCTTGTCGCTGTAACCCAGAGCCAGCAGCGCCTGCAGGATGTCGGACTGCGCATCGCCCACGGCGCCCATAGGCGCCCCAAGGTCTGCACCCAACTTGCCCTTGAGTTCCAGCAGCAAGCGCTCGGCGGTTTTTTTGCCGATGCCCGGCACCTTGATCAAGCGGCCTGCCTCTTGCAAGGTCACCGCCTGCGCCAAGTCGCCCACATCCATGCCCGACAGCACGGACAAGGCCGTACGCGGCCCCACGCCGGAGATTTTGATCAACTCACGGAAGGCCTCCCGCTCGGTGCTGGTGGCAAAACCGTAGAGGATTTGCGCATCTTCGCGCACCACAAAGTGGGTGAGCAGCGTGACCTTGTGGCCGTCGGCTGGCAGGTTGTAAAAGGTGCTCATGGGCACCTGCACCTCGTAGCCCACGCCGCCGCAGTCGATGATGACTTGCGGTGGATTTTTGTCGCTGACGATGCCTGTGAGTTTGCCGATCATGGTGCGGAGTCCGGGGTTCTGGAGTGGTGGATGGCCAACGAGGCCACGGTTCGGATCAAATTGGGGACAATGCAGGGGTAGCGCCTCTGTGGCGCCCCTTCGCAGTCCCCTGCTTTGCCGGATTATCAGCTTGATTCTCAAACACATCTTCACCCCGCTGAACAACACGCGTCTCTCGCACCTGTGCGGGCCGACCGACGAACACCTGCGCACCATCGAGCGCGAGCTGGAGGTCAAAATTGCCCACCGGCATGAGCAGTTCAAGGTAGAAGGTGCCAAGGCCAAAGCCCAGCGCGCCATGGAGATGCTCCAAGCCCTATACGAGATTGCCGGCCGGCCGATTGCCGCCTCTACCGTGCAGCTCATGCTCAGCGGCGATGGCGAGATGGGTGCTGAAGGACCGACTTTATCCACCCGCCGTGCAGACCTCAAACCCCGCAGCCAGAACCAGGCGCTGTACCTGGACAACATTGCCGAGTTCGACATCACCTTCGGCATCGGCCCCGCAGGTACCGGCAAAACCTATCTCGCCGTAGCTGCGGCGGTGGACGCGCTGCAGCGCAGCTCGGTGCAGCGCATCGTGCTGACCCGCCCCGCGGTGGAAGCCGGCGAGCGACTGGGCTTTCTGCCAGGCGACCTGAACCAGAAGGTGGACCCTTATCTGCGCCCCCTGTACGACGCGCTCTACGACCTGATGGGCTACGACCAGGTGCACAAAGCGTTTGAGCGCCAGCAGCTGGAAATTGCGCCCTTGGCCTTCATGCGCGGGCGTACGCTGAACAATGCGTTTGTGATCCTGGACGAGGCACAAAACACCACGCCCGAACAGATGAAGATGTTTTTGACTCGCGTGGGCTTCGGCACCAAGACGGTCATCACGGGCGATCTGACCCAGATCGATTTGCCCAAAGCGCAGATGAGCGGCCTGGTGGAAGCCGAGCGCGTGCTGCGTCGCACGCCGGGCATTGCCATCACCCGCCTGACCAGCTCCGACATCGTGCGTCACCCGCTGGTCGCCCGCATCGTGGATGCTTACGAGGCCGCGCGGCTGGAAGACCTGCCACAGATCGCCATCCCCGAGCCAGAGCCCGAGCTCCCCCGCGTGGGCCTGCCCAAGACCCGAAGTGCATCACGAACCGTGCGCCGCAGCTAAACTTTTTTTGATTCACTGAACCCCATGCTTCCAGAACTCAGCCTCTCCCTGCAATTCGGCAAGATCCAAGATGCCGACAAACACCGCGACGCACTCAAGCGCCACAAAGTCATCCGCTGGATCCGCAACACCCTGGAGGTGGATGGCGAAATCACCGTGCGCATCGTGGACGCCGAAGAAGGCCAGACGCTGAACCGCGAATACCGCCAGAAGGACTACGCCACCAACGTGCTGACCTTCGACTACACGCAAGAGCCCGTCACCGCCGACCTGGTGCTGTGCGCGCCGGTGATTGCCCAAGAAGCCAAAGAGCAAAAGAAAACGCTGGAAGCCCACTACGCCCACATGATCGTCCACGGCACCCTGCACGCCCAGGGCTGGGACCACGAACTGGACGAAGACGCAGAAGTGATGGAGCTGCGCGAGAGTGAAATCATGGCGCGGTTGGGGTTTAAGAACCCCTACTGAGCCCTGTTGGTGGTGCGCTCCGGAGCGGCTGCCTTGGGCGCTTTGCTCCGTGTCCCCCGCGCTTCGCGCTCCTCCTTGACCTGCGCAAAGCGCCCAAGGCAGCTACTCCTGTGGACTTTTCCTTGCGAGCGAGAACCTGAGCACCTCTATCAATCCGCGTAACGCGCACCTGCGACCCGCGCGCGCTTGCGCATGCGACCGATCAGCAGTAAGCCCACCGCAGCCAACACCACCAGGCCCACCATGCCGAAGGCCCAGATCACCCACAACAGCGGGGCCACCCAGTCCAGCAGCGGCGTGATCCAGGGCATGACAGCGGCGAGCATTTCAACTGACCACACGATGGTTGCGCGCACCGCCTCAGCGGTGCCTGCGTCTGTCCAGAGCGCAATCCATGGTGGCAGCGGCCATTGGGCGATGGTCTGAAGCCCGCCTTGCAGGTCCACGCCTTGGCCTGCCACCCAACTGGCCAAGGCCGCCGAGAGGCCAATAAAGCCGGTCCACAACAAGGCGAGAACTACGGTTGCTATAGCGAGTGCGATTTTCATGCGCAAATTATCGGGACCGCGCGTGAATTCACCGCGACATGCAACCGCATGAGCCCTCGCTTGCAGGGGCCTTCAATGGGAGGCGACGGTCCTAACCCTTGAATCTTTTCAGTCTCTAGAGCCTATGGAATATGCGCGAGCAGCTATCAAATTAGTAGCATTTAAACAGCAGGCGCCACCCGCATCGGAATCGTCACTGGCCCGTCATTGACCAGCTCCACCTGCATGTCCGCCGCAAAGATTCCGGTCTGCACGATGGGGTGCGCGGTGCGGGCTTGGGCCACAAAGTAGTTATACAAACGCCGCCCCTC
>JAIXVK010000211.1 GCA_027483085.1 Comamonadaceae bacterium
CACGGCGGAACCGGTCAGGCTTGGGGACTCCAACTGCGCTCACTTGTTTCAATCCACACAGTGAGCCGCACCATGAAGCCCATTACCTATACCCGCGCGCAATCGCTCCCCGGCATTCTGGCCAGCCGCATCGCCATTCTGGATGGCGCCATGGGCACCATGATTCAGCGCTTCAAGCTGGGCGAAGCCCAATACCGCGGCGAGGGGTATGCCGGCCCGGGCAGTCAGGGCGACCGGTTCAAAGATTTCCCCAAAGACGTCAAAGGCAACAACGAGTTGCTGAGCCTGACACGCCCGGACGTGATCACCGACATCCACGAGGCCTATCTGGCTGCCGGCGCCGACATGATTGAGACCAACACCTTCGGCGCCACCACGGTGGCCCAGGCGGATTACGACATGGCCGACTTGGCCATCGAGATGAATTTGGTTTCCGCCCAACTGGCCCGTGCCGCCTGCGACAAGTACAGCACGCCCGACAAACCGCGTTTTGTGTGCGGCGCTCTCGGCCCCACACCCAAAACCGCCAGCATCAGCCCCGATGTGAACGACCCCGGCGCCCGTAACGTGACGTTTGAGGAACTGCGAGCCGCCTACTATGACCAGACCAAGGCGCTGGTCGAAGGCGGAGCGGACGTGATTCTGGTGGAGACCATTTTCGACACGCTCAACGCCAAAGCCGCGCTGTTTGCGGTGGATGAGTACTTTGAGGCCAGCGGCGAGCGCCTGCCCATTCTGATCAGCGGCACGGTGACCGATGCGTCAGGCCGCATCTTGAGCGGCCAGACGGTCACCGCCTTTTGGCACAGCGTGCGCCATGCCCAGCCGCTCGCCATCGGCCTGAACTGCGCACTCGGTGCAGCGCTCATGCGCCCCTACATTCAGGAGCTGAACAAGGTGGCGACCGACACCTTTATCAGCTGCTACCCCAACGCTGGTCTGCCCAACCCCATGAGCGATACCGGCTTTGACGAAACCCCCGATGTCACCAGCCGCTTGGTGCAGGAGTTTGCGGCCGAAGGCCTGGTCAACATCGTCGGCGGCTGCTGCGGCACTACCCCGGACCACATCGGCGCCATCGCGCAAGCGGTGTCGCCCTTGGCGACCCGCAGCGTGCAGCGGGGGTATTTCTATAAAGAGGCGGCTTGAGATCCGGTTGGGCCGGCTCTTGCGAACTATTTTCGTGTAGGTTCATTTTTTCAAAAGGGAGTTTGTTATGAAGAAAGTTTTGGTTGCTGCAGCGATTGCGTGTGTAGCAAACGGGGTTGCAGCCCAATCCTCGCCCTGGAGTTTTTTCGTCAAGGCTGGTCAGAATTTTGGCGAAAGCAGTTCGGAAGTGGCGGGCGGAACTTACCTCAGCGGTTCGCGCTTCAGCATCAAGGCCGGTAACGGGAATGCATTTGCCGGCGGTGTCAGTTACTCCGTGACTCCTGATTACGACATTTCATTGGGCCTGGGCTACGAAAAAACAACTACTGCCGCGAGCAATGGCGAGTTGGCTTTTGTCCGCATGCCGGTGGAGCTTTTGGTATTTCGTAACGTCGGTGCAAACTGGCGTTTGGGCGGTGGCGCACGCCTGCTGAGCAGCACCAAGCTGGAAACCAGTGGCGTTGCCGCAGGCTTTGACCAGACCTATGAAGCCAGCACCGGTTTGGTGGCAGAGGCGCAGTACCTGACTCAGCGTGGCGGGAACCCTTATGGTCGCTTTGGTGTGTCTATCCGCTACGTGGTGGATCGCTTCGATGGCAAGGCGATTGCCAATCAGCCGACCAATTACTCCATCACCAATCCACCCTTCAATGGCAACCACGTTGGTTTGTCATTGATTTACATGTACTAAAGCGCCCTAGGTGCTAATCGGCCGAATTCGCATGTGCAGAGCTAACCCAGTGGTTGATCAAAAGGACAAGCCATGAACAAAGTCCGCTGGGGCGTGCTCAGCACTGCCAAGATCGGCATGGAAAAAGTCACCCCTGCGCTGCAGCGCAGCCAGTGGTGTGATGTGCAAGCCATTGCCTCGCGCTCCCTCGAGACTGCGCAGGCGGCGGCGGGCAAGTTGGGTGTTCCCAAGGCCTACGGCTCCTACGAGGAGCTGTTGGCGGACCCGTCGATTGAGGCTATTTACAACCCCTTGCCGAACGACCAGCATGTGCCCTTGACGCTGGCGGCAGCCCGCGCAGGTAAGCATGTGCTGTGCGAAAAGCCGATCGCCTTGAACGCCAACGAGGCGGCCCAGCTGCGCGAAGTGGCAGGCAATGTGCACATCATGGAAGCCTTCATGGTGCGCTTTCACCCGCAGTGGCTGCGTACCCGCGAGCTGGTGCAAAGCGGTGCGCTGGGCGATGTGAGGGCGGTACAGGTGTGGTTCTCGTATTTCAACCGCAGTGCCACGAACATCCGCAACGATGCCACCAAGGGCGGTGGCGCGCTGATGGACATCGGGTGCTACCCCATCGTGGCCGGGCGCTTTTTGTTTGGCACAGAGCCGGTGCGCGTGATGGCCTTGGCAGACATGGACCCGGACTTCGGTGTGGACCGCAGCTTCAGTGCCTTGCTCGATTTCGGCAATGGCCGACGCTTGGATTTCACTGTGTCCATGCAAACCACGCCTTATCAGCGGGTGCATGTGGTGGGTACTGAAAAGCGGGTGGAGATTGAGATCCCGTTCAATGCGCCCCAAGGCCAGGAAACCCGCATCTTTGTAGACGACGGCAAGGTACTCGGCGGTCGCGAAGCCGTGGTCGAAACCTTTGCCGCCTGCGACCAGTACAGCCTGGAGGGCGATGCCTTCTCGCTCGCCATTCGCGGTGAGCAACCTTTGCAGTACGGCGTGGAAGACGCCATCCAGAACATGCGCATCATTGATGCGCTGTTTGCCTCCCAGCGCAGTGGTGCCTGGGTTGCGGTGTAAGCCGCTGAATTTTGATTTTTAGGTCTTTTATGCCTCAAGCCCACGCATCCTCTGCGCCAGCAGCTATCAATTCCGTAGCACCCATGCTGCTCTCGGGTTTGGAGCCCATCTCCATCGACAGCAGCAGCCTGTTTGTGAACGTGGGCGAGCGGACCAACGTGAC
>JAIXVK010000517.1 GCA_027483085.1 Comamonadaceae bacterium
AAAACCGCTCCCTGAAAACGGATGGGCTTTCCTCTGCGGGAATGGCCTCGACCTCTCGTGTTGATATCAACGACTGAGCAAATATTGTTCCATGCGCCGAGGGCGGCAGAACTGAAAAACGCTGTTTTTCTGGACTTGCCCCTCCGACTGCAGCCCCGGGGGCGCGCCGATATCATGGGCCCCTCATTTCAAGCACTGCCACCAGCAGCCCAACTCTGTGGACACACCTCTTTTGAGCGAATCGGAGATCCGCCACCGCATTTGGCAGGAGTTGCAGCGCGCGGTACCCGACCGGCACCACGAATGGCGCACCCCTGTGCTGGCCACCCTGGGGGTGGATGGTGCGCCGCAAGCACGCACTGTCGTATTGCGCCACGCCGATGCGGGGCAAGCCGTGTTGCACATCTACACCGACAGCCGCAGCCCCAAAGTCGCCGAACTGGAGGCCGCCCCTCAGGTGAGCCTGGTGTTCTGGAGCAAGCGACTGAGCTGGCAGCTCCGTATGCGGGCGCAAGCCACCGTGCTGCGCAGCGGCCCGGAGGTGGATGCGGTGTGGGCACGCATCAGCACATCCGCAGCCGCTGGGGACTACCTGTCGGCTCAGGCACCCGGTGCAGCGCTGGAAGCTGCAGCCGAGGTTCACGCAGGGAGTGCCAGCGGAGCACACCACCTCGCACTCATCAAATTGCAAGTGCTTGAGATCGACTGGCTCGAACTCGCGCGAAGCGGCCACCGCCGCGCCAGCCTGACCCGCACCGATTGGATATGGCGGGTGCCCTAAACCCGCGTCGCAAACAAGGCCTGCAGCATTGCGCTACAACCGGAGCTGCCAGCATGTTCTGGCGCTCTTGAGCATCTCATGCCCGCAGCGATTCGCCCCTCTTCCCCGACACCATCAACGGCCCCTGAGCACACAGCCGCCTTACCCGCTGAACGCTCGTGCGACGGGCTCACGGTCATGTTCGATGGCTCCTGCCCCTTGTGCCGACGTGAGATCGGGCTCTACCAGTCTTTAGAGTCTTTGCAGCCAGTGCAGTGGTTGGATGTCAGCGAAGTGCACAGTGGGCTGGAGCCTGCAGAGCAAGCGCGTTTGCTGGCACGTTTCCATGTACGGCAGGCAGACGGGCGCATGCTCAGTGGCGCGGCCGCTTTTGTGTCTTTGTGGCTGGCCATGCCGGGCTGGCGCTGGCTGGGTCGATTCGGGCGGTTACCGGGGGTGACTCCGGTGCTCGAGTGGGCCTATGTCCACTTTTTGCGCTTCAGGCCCCATTTGCAGCAGTGGGTGCGGGCTGCGGAGCTGGCACATTTGCCCGCCGATATGGTGGCCGACCTGCGCTCGGACCACGCAGGCGAGACCGGCGCCGTTGCGGTGTACCGCGGCATGCTGTGGGCCTCGCGCCATCCCGACATTCAAGAGCTCGCGCGGCGCCACCTGCAGACTGAACAAGAACACCTCGAAGTCATGAACGCCTTGTTACCGCCCCTTCGGCGCAGCTGGCTATTGCCCCTCTGGCGGCTCGCAGGCTTTGTGACCGGCGCGCTGCCCGCTCTGGCAGGGCCGCCTGCGGTGTATGCCACTGTTGCGGCGATCGAGACCTTTGTCGATAAACACTACCAAGACCAACTGGACCGGATTGCGGGCCGACCCGAAGCCGCTACGCTGCAAAGGCTCTTGAGCGATTGCCGCAACGACGAGCGGGAACACCTTGAGGAGGCAAGCAACAAACTGGTCGCAGCACCGGGCTGGGGAGTCAGGGTGTGGTGCAAAGCGATTGGCGCTGGCTCGATGATCGGCGTGTGGCTCACACGGCGCATCTGATCAAGGTGTGAGGCGCCCCGTCACGGCCAAGGCGCCATTGCGCCGGCCGAGCACCACTGCCTCGCCGGATGCAGGTACCACGCCAGCAATGGCGGTGATGTTGACCTGGTGGGTCACCACCACCAAGAGCCCTTTGCCCGCCCATGCGTTGAGCAATGCCCGGGCAGCTTGGGTTTGGGCCGGGGCAGCATCCGGCTCACCGAAAAATGAATTGAATGCAGCCTGGTCCAAGCGCTGACCCGGGAAAGCGAGGTCGGCGGTTTCGCGGGTCCGGCACCATTGGGAGGACCAGACCGCCTCAACGGGCACCGGGAGCTGCCGGAAAAACTTGCCGATGCGCACCGCTTGCGCTCGCCCCTCGTCATTGAGGTTGCGCTGGGTGCTGCAGTCATTCAACACGAATTGCGCGGGGTCGCCGACTCCGGGGGCCAAGGCATGGCGGATCAGCACCACGCTGCCGGGCTTTAACTCTGCTCCAGCACCACTGGCGTTCACGGCACCAGCAGCGAATGCCGCAGACCACGCAAGTGACACAAAGAGAAGGCCACGAAACCATTGCTGCAGATTTTTCATGGGGTCATTTTTTCAGACCCGCTTGCCAACAGCAGGCACGCCCACAAAAGCCCCTTTACGCGTAGTCGTCAGCGACCCGTGCATCCGCAAAGCGCAGCTTGATCGACGCCCTTTCGTCCGTAGCGGCCAGCAGCGCCTCGACACAGGTCTTGTCCAGCAAACCCTTAGCCGCCTCTGCACGCAGCTCGGTGCACACCGCGTCGTCATTCCAAGAGTCTTTGTAGGCACGCCGGTTGCTGAGTGCGTCGTACACGTCCGCCACCGCCACAATGCGTCCTTCCAAGGGAATCTGGTCCATCGTGAGCCCGCGTGGATAGCCGGACCCATCACCCCGTTCGTGGTGGGTCGCCACAATGTTGCGCATGACCTGCTCCTGCAGGCTGCCCACCAGCCCCAAGTCCTGGCTGATGCGACGGATGATGCTTTCGCCCATGGGCACATGGCGCTTCATGATCTCGTATTCCTCCGCATCCAACCTGCCGGGCTTGAGCAGGATGTGATCCGGGATTCCCACTTTGCCGATGTCATGT
>JAIXVK010000254.1 GCA_027483085.1 Comamonadaceae bacterium
CAGACCCAAGCCGAGTTTGTGCAAGTCCTGCATCCGGCCTTGCCGGAGTCGCCTGGTCACAGCCATTGGAAGGCACTGACCGGAGGCGAGGTCGGGACCGCCGCCGGTCTGTTCAGTGTGATGTTGGATCCACGCTTCACCCAAGCCGAGGTGGATGCCTTCTGCGATGCGCTGCGCTTGTTCAAGCTTGGTTACAGCTGGGGCGGGCCTATCAGCTTGGTAGTGCCCTATGAGCTGGAAACCATGCGCTCCGGTTGGCCCGAGCATCTGCTGCGCGGCACGCTGGTTCGCTTCTCGGTCGGTTTGGAAGACGTGGCTGATCTGCAAGCCGACATTGCACAGGCGCTCGAGGTATTGCGCTGACTGCGTGTTTTCCTGAGTAGGCAAGGCATGGAGGAGGGCGTACGCTGCTCCCATGACTTCGCCGCTTGATGCCGAACCGGCACCCTACATTCCACCGCCGTCTGAGGCGCCCCGCAAGTCTGTGGCGAATTTGGCATGGGGCGCGCCTTTGCAGTGGTTGTTGCGCGGTCTGCAGGACATGGAGGCCCATCCCGGAATCGCCTTGTTTTATGGTGTCGCATTCACCACCATGGCCTTGGTGCTGGGTGCCGTGTTCCGCAGTAGCCCCGAATACACCATGACGATCGCCTCGGGCTGCCTGTTGGTCGGTCCCTTTCTCGCCATGGGCTTGTATGAAGTGAGTCGCCGGCGGGAGGCGGGTACACCCGCCACCTTGGGTGGCTCCATCACCTGCTGGGACCAGCATTTGGGCAGTATGGCGATGCTGGTTCTCGTGTTGATTGTGCTGGAGCTCCTTTGGGGGCGAGCCTCTTTGGTGGTGTTCGCCGTGTTTTTTAACACCGGCATGCCATCGACGACAGGCGTAGTGCAAGCCGTGTTCAACCCGGACAATTTCGAGTTCGTGCTGGCTTATGGTGTGGTCGGTGGCGGGTTCGCCTTGCTGGTGTTTGCTTTGAGCGTTGTGTCCATTCCCATGATTCTTGACCGCGACACCGATGCGGTGTTTGCTGCGATCACCAGCATCGAGGTGTTTCTGTGCAACCTGGGCGTCATGCTGTGGTGGGGGGCCTTGCTAAGCGGTTTGTTGGTGGGGGCGCTGATGCTTCCGTGGCATGCGGGCTTGTTGGTCGTGGGGCCATTGTTGGGCCACGCCACATGGCATGCCTATCGCGCGTCGGTGCAGTGGCCGGGGCAGGAAAGCCCGAGTGATAGCCTCGAAAACAGCAGCCCGCCTGCGTGAGCGCAGGCCGAGGTGGTAAAGTGGCCCTAATTAACGAAAGCACACTTTGGCAACACCCAACTACGGATACGAAAAACGTCAGAAAGAACTGGCTAAAAAGAAGAAAAAAGAGGAAAAGCTCAAGCAAAAAGCCGGGCGCAAGACAGGTGATGAGCCTGAGTTAACGCCCAACGAGGCGGCTGAATTGGCCGCTGCCGATGGTGCCGCTCCTAGCGCCGAAACTCCTGCGGCTTGAGTTTGGCGGCATGGCCGCCCGATCCCGGACAGCCTCCCCAAGTGCACGTCATTTGAGGAGGTTTTTTATTGCCGGCCACATGGTGTTCAGAATCGTGGGGTGGGCTTCTTCCCGCGGGTGAATCCGGTCCGCTTGAAACATGGCCGCAGCGTTGGGTCCATCGGCCACGCCTTTGAGTAAAAACGGCACCAAGGCTGCCTTGGTGCTTTTGGCAACCGTGGCAAAGGTCTCGCTGAATCGTTGGGTGTAGTCCTGCCCATAGTTGGGCGGCACCTGCATCCCTGCCAATAAAACTTTGGCGCCAGCTTGTTGGGCTGCGCGTGTCATTGCGGTCAGGTTGTCCTGGGTCATAGTGAGGGGCAGGCCGCGCAATGCGTCGTTCCCCCCTAACTCAATAACCACCACGGTGGGTTTGTGCTGGGCCAACAGCGCCGGTAGGCGCGAGCGACCTCCGGAGGTGGTGTCGCCGCTGATGCTGGCGTTCACCACGGTCGCAGCCAGCTTTTCCTGACCCAAGCGCTGTTCCAGGAGTGCCACCCAGCCGGTGCCGCGTTTGAGGCCATATTCGGCACTCAAGGAGTCGCCCAAAATCAGGATCTTGGCGCCGTTGGCTGCCCGGGGTGCCGCATCCTTCGCCATCGCAGGGTTTAGCCCTGCAAAAGAGGCCAGAATGAGTACCGCGATACAGTGTCGACGAACTAGAGAGAGCCCCATGAGTGATTCCATTATTTCGGTTGAGCATGTTTTCAAGGCGGTGACAGATTCCACCGGCACGCTGGAGATCCTGCGTGACATCGATTTTGCACTCAATACCCGTGAGACCGCAGCCATTGTGGGGGCATCGGGTTCCGGCAAGAGCACCTTGCTCTCCATCATTGCGGGCTTGGATACGCCGACCGGCGGCACCGTGCGGGTCGCGGGGCAAGACATTTTTGCGCTGGATGAAGACGCCCGTGCCGCACTGCGCGCCCGCCAGGTGGGTTTTGTGTTTCAGAGCTTTCAGTTGCTGGGCAACCTCACCGCGCTGGAGAACGTCATGCTACCGTTGGAGCTCGATGGCCGTAAAGACGCCCGATCTGCGGCAACCGAAATGCTCTCACGCGTAGGCCTGTCGCAGCGCTTGAACTCCTACCCCAAGGTGCTGTCCGGCGGCGAACAGCAGCGGGTGGCGCTGGCCCGTGCCTTTGTGGTCAAGCCCGCAGTCTTGCTGGCCGACGAACCCACTGGTAGTCTGGATTTCGCCACCGGCGAAAAAATCATGGAGTTGATGTTCGACCTCAACCGCGAACAGGGCACCACACTGGTTTTGGTGACGCATGACCGCAGCATTGCTGCCCGTTGCGACCGACGGATTTTGATCGAAGCCGGCAAGGTCGTTCCTGAGGCGGTGGCCGCCTGATGGGCGGACTTTGCGCCGACACGCCCGCCGCGTAAGCGCCTACGCCGGCAGCCGTTTGCTATAAAAAATATAGCTAATTGCGCAGATCAAACGGGCGCTAGAGCCTGATTTTGCTTAAATATTCCCCTGCGGGATCTCGATAGAAACCACTGTGCCTGACTGCGGTGTGCTTTCAATGCTGAGTCGGGCCTTATGCAGGTCTGCAATCAATTTGGCGGTGCTCAGCCCCAGCCCGAAGCCGGGGTGTTTGCCGGAGCTGTCTGCCCGGTAGAAGCGCTCGAAGATGTGCTGTTGCACCTCGTGGGTCATGCCTTGGCCGTGGTCTTGCACGCGTATCCGCACTCCACCCGGGTTGTCTGCGTCTTCACTCAGCGGCCCTACGGTCAGGGTGACTTGCGTGCCCTGTGGGCTGAAGGCATAGGCGTTATGCAGCAACTCGTTGACTGCCGTGGTGATCGCGACCGGGTCGACACGGCACCAAGGGATCGGGTCGTGGTGGACCAGCACCGGCGGCTCACGCCCCTCGGGCAGGTCGAGAAGGCGCGCGGCAGTGGCACACAGGGCCCCGAGATCGGTGTTGCGGGTGCGCTTCACGTCCAGGCCGTTCAGATCCATCTCTGACAAGTCCAGCATGCGCTGCAGCAATTGGTTCAGGCCCTGGGACTTGCGCAAGATGTGCTGGCCCATCTCTTTCGCCATGGCGGCACTTTGCTCACGCGTGGCCAGCAGGTCTGCATAACCGTGAATCACGGTCAGTGGAGTGCGGATTTCGTGGGCCGCAAACGACATGAATTGCGACTTGGAGCGTTCAAGTTGTACCTCCGGCGTGGTGTCGTGCAGCAGCACGATAGTGCTCAGCTGGGGGTCTTCAAACGCATGGATGCGCATGTCGAGGTAGCGCTCTGGCAAGTCCGCCCGGGACGGCACCAAATCCCGGTACACATGGTGTTGCTTGTGGTTGCGCACACTGAGCATGCTCTGGGTGACGGACAGGGCCTGCGCCTGCGCCAGTTGAAAATTGCGCCCGATATGGCGTGCCACCGTGACATAGCTCTGCCGGTCCTCGCCGGCGGGCAGGGCGATCAGCTCGAACCCTTTGTCATTGCCCAGCACCAACTGGCCGTCGGCATCAAAGCCCATGTAGCCCTGATTGGTGGCCTCGAGCACCGATCGCAGTTGCACCGATTGCTGCTCCAGGCGCAGGTTGGTGTGCTG
>JAIXVK010000148.1 GCA_027483085.1 Comamonadaceae bacterium
GCCACTGCGGTGCAATGCCACCCGTATTGCTCGACATTGCGGAGCACCATGCGCTCGTAATCGTTTTTTGGAACTGGGGGAATGTGCGTCATCTCGCTACAGCCCCTTACCGCGCTGATGCGGGCAAACCGAAAATACGGTCAAACGCCCAGGTGAATCCGACGGTATAGAAAAAGAAAAACGCCAGCAGCCCCAAGTCCGCCACAAAAGCAGCCCAGAGCGAAATATCCAGCCAATACGCCATCACCGGCATGAGGATGATGGCCAAGCCCCCCTCGAAGCCCAGGCCGTGCACCAAACGGCGTTTGGGTGATCGGCCCCGCACGGTCTGGCGCGCTTCCCAGCGCTCAAACAGCGCGTTGAATACATAGTTCCAGACGAGGGCAATGCTCGACATCACCGCCGCCAACACAAAAGCCGAACCCGGCGGGTGAGAAAAAGCCAGCGCCAGCGTAGGCGTGACCGCGGCAATCGCAATGCCCTCGTACAGGCAAGCTTGAAGAATTCGACGTTGCAAAGGAGACATGGCGGCATGGTAACGGCAGCCTGAGGCCAAGCTAACATCTCTCGCATGGGAGAACACAACACCAATCACACCGCAGCGGAGCAATTTATTGCCCGCTGGACCGGTAAAACCGCCTCTGAACTGTCCTCTGCGCAAAGCTTTGTCATTGAGCTGTGCGCCTTGCTCGGTGTGGCTCCGCCCACGCATGAGCTGGACTACATGTTTGAGCGCCCCATCACCTTCAGCCATGGCGACGGCAGCACCAGCGCAGGCCGCATCGACTGCTATTTGCGCGGTCACTTTGTGCTGGAGGCCAAAAAGGTCAAAGCCGGCCCTGCCACCAAAGGGTTTGACGACGCGCTCCTGCGCGCCCGCCTGGTCGCCCTGAACGCCCAGCGTGCCGCCGAAGAAGAGAAAGGCACCGTGCGCTGGCTGCGACCTGAGTTCCACGACCCAGCACAGCGCGCCGCCGCGCAGGGACAAGCCGGCAGCGATGGCAGTACGCTACAAAATAGTGAGCTTTCCGCGCATATTCCACCCGGGCTACAGCCAGGTTTGGCTATGGACATGCCCCTACCAGCTTCTGGACCGGCTACCGGCGCCACACCCGCCAAAGCAAGCCGCAAAGGCAAAAGCGCTGCACCAACCGACGCCGCGCCTGCTGCCCCTGCAAGCAGCACCGACGCCCAAGCCTGGCCCGCCGCCCTGCCGGAGCAGGTGCGCGAGGTGGCTGCTGTGCTGGCCGCCAGCCCCGCCGCTGTGCCGCTTGCCGCCATCGAAGCCCGCTTCAAAGGCCGCGGCCCTTGGAAGAAAAGCCTGCCCCGCATTCTGGAAACCCTGGAGGCGCTGGGCCGCGCTCGCCGTGAAGGCCACGGGTGGCGCAATTGAAACCAAAGACGAAGACCGAGAGCGAATTGTTGCAATCCATGCTGGCCCCAGATAGGGCTGCATTTGCCGCCGATCCGCTGGGCTACAGCGGATCGGCTTGGCACGTATGGCAATCAGCATTGATGGTTCGTGGAGCTATTCAATTGCCACGCGAAATACCAGTAAGCGAAGACCTCAAAGACCCCGTTCTTTGGCTTTGCCATGCCCATGCATTGTCAGAAGCAGCGTCATTATTGATAAAGGCACGACCCGCTTGGGACGCGATGCCGTTGATGGTTCGTGGTGTTTGTGACTGCCAGTTTTGCGCAGTTGCATTAATGCTGATGGGCTACAGCCTCGAATCTTGTCTCAAGGCCATGCTCATCATGCGACACGGCATAAATGAATATTTAGAGCAGGAGAAAAAATTTCAGCACCATCGGCTGGACGAGTTGAGTAGCTTCATGCCGAAGCTCAGCGAGAAAGACAAAGCAATTCTCAAAGCTCTTAGTCACTTCTCCTATTGGGCAGGTCGCTATCCAGACCCAGGTTCAAAGCGAATTGCAGATGCAACCGAAATTTTTTCACTTTCTGAAGAGCATGAGATTTCGGCAAAGGAACTTGTATCACTCGCAAATCGTGTCATGAAACATGTCCAAACGATGGCCGCCCCCTAGAGAACTTAGATACGTATTCACCCCAGCTTGCCTGCCAACTGCAACGAGGCCCGCAGTGCGTCGTTAATGCGCGTCTGCCAACCATCACTACTGGCCCGTAAGGAGGCATGCATATCCGCATCCAATCGGATTTTCTCGGCCTCTTTGCTGCTGGTTGTCCAGTGGGGGCAAGCCGCTTAACGGCTGCTAATGTTTTACGGGGCAGCGTTCTTCTTGGCGATTTCATTGCCAACGTAGCCGCCACCGACTGCACCGGCGATAGTGGCAAGGGTTTTGCCATCGCCGCTGCCGAACTGGTTGCCGACCAAGCCACCCACAACCGCGCCGATACCAATACCGACCGCGCTGTTTTTCTCGGCCTCAGGAGCGGGAGTGGCAGCAGCTTGTTCAGGGGGTGCGGAATTCGATGCCACTTGCGCAGAGGTCTTAGGGGTAGCAGGCTTTTGGCTAACAGCTTTGGGCACAGTCGGTTTTGCAGCCGGCGCTGACACAATGGCCGGCGGGTTGGCGGAGAGGCTCGCGGGAGCAGTGGCATTGGAGTTAGGGAGCAGGCCCGTGAGCGCAGCTGCGCCCAAAAGGCTCACAACGATGACGGAGCCTGCAGCGATCGC
>JAIXVK010000489.1 GCA_027483085.1 Comamonadaceae bacterium
TATCACTACCGTTGGCATGAAGGTGCTTGGCAAGACACAAAGGGGGCCGGAGAGTTCTTTGCTGCACTCAGCGCGAATGCCAGCGCACAGGCTGGCTTTCCATTGACCTTCAGTGCTGCTTAGTTCTTAAAAAGATCCAAGATTTTTTGTTTCTCGTCAGCGGCCGTACCGCTTTCTTTTGCCCCCTCAGCTTTGTCGGTCATGCCGAGGTTGCTTACGCCTGCGCCAGGAGTGAACTCTTCATAAAACCACTCATTGCCTAGCCGTACGACCCCTTCTGGCGCTGTGGGTTCGCTTACGGGAACGCCTTTGAGTGCCGTCTCCATGAAGCTGATCCATACAGGTAGGCTGAGTCCTCCACCGGTCTCACGATCACCAAGTTTGCGGGGCGTGTCGTAGCCAATCCATGTCACGGCAGTGATAGTAGGCTGGTAGCCTGCAAACCAAGCATCCATAGAGTCATTGGTTGTACCTGTTTTGCCGTAAAGGTCGGGACGTTTCAGCGTCGCTTGCGCGCGAGCGGCCGTGCCGGAGCGAGTGATCTCTTGAAGCAGGCTACTCATCATGAACGCGTTGCGCTCGTCGATAGCTCTTTCGGTGTTTGCAAGCGCAGGCGGCTTAGTCTCCACAAGTACTTTGCCCCTTTGTTCGCTGACCTTGGAAATAATCCACGGGTTGACGCGATAGCCGCCGTTTGCAAACACAGAGTAGGCGCTCGCCATTTGCAGCGGTGTTACCGCGCCTGCGCCCAGTGCCATCGTCAGGTAAGCGGGGTGTTTTTCCGCTTCAAAGCCGAAGCGAGTCACCCATTCTTGCGCGTAAGGTGCGCCGATCGAGTTCAAGACCCGTATTGATATCATGTTCTTTGATTTGGCCAGGCCCTTACGAAGGGTCATTGGTCCTTCAAATGTGCCGTCGTAGTTCTTCGGCTCCCAAGGCTGCCCTCCCGTAACGCCGGCATCGAAAAACAACGGCGCGTCGTTCACCACGGTCGCTGGACCGAAGCCTTTTTCCAGGGCGGCTGAATAGATGAAGGGCTTGAAGCTTGAGCCGGGTTGGCGCCACGCCTGTGTTACGTGATTGAATTTGTTTTTTGCAAAGTCAAAGCCGCCTACGAGGGCCCGGATAGATCCGTCGCGTGGGTCCATGGCGATGAACGCTCCCTCGACCTCCGGCAGTTGGGTGACCTCCCACCCACCTTTGCTTGTTTTAGCCACCCGGATGACTGCGCCCTTTCGAAGCTTGATGTTGGGTGGGGCCTTGTCTGACAGTCCGGATTGGGCAGGCTTCAGGCCGTCGCCAGTGATCTCTACCACCTCTCCATTCTGGCGCTGGGCTTTGATTCGTTTGCTATCCGCTTGGAGAACGATGGCTGCCATGACATCTCCATTGTCCGGATGGTCGTCTAGCGCTTCGTCGATGGCGTCTTCCAGTTCCTGGCCTTTGGCGGGGAGCTCGACGAACTTTTCCGGTCCGCGATAAAACTGCCGGCGTTCGAAATCCATAATGCCGCGCCGAAGAGCGCGATATGCCGCGATCTGCTGGTCAGATTTGATCGTGGTGAACACGTTGAGGCCGCGCGTATATGTTTCGTCGCCGTACTGGCTGTACATCAATTGCCGCACCATTTCAGAAATGTATTCCGCATGGATCGGGTTGGCGTTGGGTCCCGTCTTGATGACCAACTGTTCAGCGTGTGCGGCTTCGGCTTCTTGCTCGGTAATGAATCCGTTTTCCAGCATGCGATCAATGATGTAACCCTGCCGCACTTTTGCGCGCTTGGGGTTGCTGATCGGGTTGTAGGCGGAAGGCGCTTTTGGAAGGCCTGCCAACATCGCGGCTTCAGCAACCGAGACATCCTTCAAAGGCTTACCAAAGTAGATTTCTGAGGCGGCGGCGAAACCATACGCGCGGTTGCCCAAGAAAATCTGGTTCATATAGATTTCCAAGATCTGGTCCTTGGAGAGCATGTGTTCCAGCTTGAAAGTGAGCAAAATTTCATAAATTTTGCGAGTGAACGTTTTCTCAGATGTCAGGTAGACATTCCGCGCCACTTGCATGGTGATGGTCGAAGCACCTTGGCTTTTGGCTCGGCCGACATTTGCCAAACCGGCACGGATGACTCCCACATAGTCCACGCCGCCGTGCTGGTAAAACCGCGCGTCTTCCACCGCAAGAATGGCGTTTGTCATGACCTTGGGTATTTCTCGAATAGGGGTGAGCTTTCGGCGCTCCTCCCCGAACTCCCCGATCAAATCACCGTCAGCAGAAAAGACCCGCAGGGGGAGCTTGGGGCGATAGTCTGCGATGTCGCTGATATCTGGCAAATTCGGATAGGCCAATGCGAGAGCCAAGGCGACCAGGGTTAAAACCGAAAGAATGGCTGCAGCACTCAAGCCGGCTATCCAAGCCAGCGCGACCCATAACCAATGTGTTTGTTTTGAGGGGGAGTGCTTTGCAGTATCGGAGGATGTGGGCATGTAGGCGATCTGATGTTCATGCGATTATAAAAACGAGCGGCCCTACGCAACTGACTGCGTTGATGGCGTTCTTAATGGACCTTTTGAAACGTCTTTTTAATGGGCTGCCAAAGCGCAAAAAGGCTTTTCAAGCCACCTTCAGGCGTCGGGTTTTGACAACGTTATAAATTGTCAGAAAGTGAAAAATCCTTTGCCGCTCAATACCCTTGCTGATAGCATTGAAGTGATTTGTTAAGTCTGATCGACGCGTTGTCGTTCTGTTTCAGGGGACCATTTTGATATCAATAGGGGCGTTGTTTAGCCGTCAGCCAGCTCCGATGCTCGGGCTGGATATCAGCTCTTCGAGCGTGAAGCTGGTTGAACTCGGTCGCGATAAGGCCGGTAATTTGGTGTTGGAGCGCTGTGCCATTGAACCCCTGGAGCGAGGCTGGTTTGTTGACGGGAATGTTGAAAAGTTTGACGAAGTGGCTGAAGCTGTACGCAAACTGGTCAAGAAAAGCGGCACTAAAACCAAAAGCGTTGCGATGGCGCTTCCTCCCTCAGCAGTGATTACAAAGAAAATCATTTTGCAGGGCGGCATGTCGGACTTGGAGCTCGAGCAACAAGTAGAGGCCGAGGCCAACCAATACATTCCGTTTCCCTTGGATGAAGTAAGTTTGGACTTTTGCGTTGTCGGCCCCAGTGCTTCCAGTGTGGGGGATATAGAGGTGTTGATTGCAGCTTCTAGGCGTGAGAAGGTGCAAGACATCCAAGGCTTGGCGGAAGCGGCTGGATTGACACCAGTAATTGTCGATGTGGAGTCCTATGCTGCTCGCTTGGCTGCCGGACGGTTGATCGAAAATTTGCCCGGTCAAGGTGCGGGTTTGATCGTCGCGCTTTTTGAGATTGGCGCCATGACCACAAGTATGCAAGTCATGCGCGACGAAGAGGTTTTGTACGACCGTGATCAAGCGTTTGGCGGTGCGCAGCTAACCCAGCTCATTGTTCGACAATACGGGTTCTCTCAAGAAGAGGCCGAGAGTAAGAAGCGCAGCGGTGAGCTACCCGACGATTACGAGGCCACTGTACTGAAGCCGTTTATAGACACCATGGTGCAAGAGCTGGGTCGTGCCTTGCAGTTCTTTTTTACAAGTACGCCTCACAACCGCGTGGACTACATCATGCTGGCAGGTGGTTCTGCTGCACTTCCAGCATTGACAAATGCAGTCACTCAGCACACATCTTTCCCTTGTAGCCTTCTCAATCCGTTTGATGGCATGGAGATTGGAGAAGGGGTTCGCTTGAAGCGAATGACGCGTGAAGCGCCTTCGTACCTGACCTCTTGTGGTCTTGCGTTGCGGAGGTTCTCCCAGTGATATTGATCAACCTTTTGCCGCACCGAGAGGCGGCCCGAAAAAAGCGCAAAGACGTTTTTAACTTGGCACTTGCTGCCGCAGCATTACTCGGTGGATTGATTGCCGGAACTGTCTATCTGTCGTATGAAGCTGCTATCTCTCAGCAGCAGAATAATAATTTTTTGCTGGAAACAGAGATAAAAAAGCTCGAAGGCCAGATTAAAGACATCGCTGGACTGGAGACGGAGATTGCCGCATTGCGCGCTCGGCAGCAGGCAGTTGAAGACTTGCAGTCTGATCGCAACTTGCCGGTGCATTTGCTTTCTGAGCTAGTCCACCAGCTTCCTGACGGGGTATTTATCAAAACGATGGTTCAGCAGGACCAGCAGGTATTGATTACGGGAGTGGCGCAATCCAATGAGCGTGTATCTGAGTTGCTGCGTAACTTGGCCAACAATACGCCTTGGTTTAGCAAGCCGGAATTGATTGAAATCAGCGCTGGATCGACAGCAATCTCACCGAAGGAGCAGCGTCGGACTTTTAATTTCAATGTAAAGGTCAAGCTAATGCGTGCGAGCGAAGCTGAGCAATTAGCCGCAAAACAGGCCGAGATGTCTGCTTCCAGTGCGAGCGCTCCCGCTGCAGTGGCCTCCGCCCCCAAGCTTTGATGTGAGTACACATGGCTAAAAATTTGAATCTTTCGATAAATTTTGCAGACTTACAAGAAAAGCTGACGTCGCAATTTCGTGATTTGGATCCA
>JAIXVK010000648.1 GCA_027483085.1 Comamonadaceae bacterium
GTACTCCCCCAGCCGCACGCTCTGCCGGTGGCCGAGCTCGCTCAGGTTGTCGTAATCAGCCGCCCCGAAAGAGGCCTGCCCGTGGCGCACCAGATAAAGATTTCCCATGGGCAGGATTTAAGCCCAATCGGCACTTGGCGCTTGTTAAATGTGCGACAGCAGCTATGAAATTAGGAGCGCTATGTCTGTGGCTGGTTCGCGGCGCTATGTAGGGCAGTGCACAAACAAACGGGCTACATCGGCGTTCAATGGCTGATGCCCAAGCCATCTCATTACGAAACCCTGGAAGTCAGCCCGCAGGCCAGCCCATCGGTGATCCGCGCGGCCTACCGCTGCCTGGCCCAGCAACACCATCCGGACAAACACCTGAACTCCGACGCCGCCGGGCAGCGCTTGGCGATGATCAATTTCGCGTATTCGGTGTTGGCGGACCCGGCAAAGCGGCGGGGCTATGACATCCGCGAGGGGATTGACGCTGCGTTTGTGGAGCGACGGGGGCTAGATGTGAGGCCCCGGAGTCACCATACGCCGGATGCTGCGGGTGGTGTCACTTGCCGGCTGTTTGCTTTTCGGCCTTTGATCTGAGGGAGGTCAGCGCGCTGTTTTTGAGTAACTTTAGGCTGACTGGCCATTACGGTATTTAACGCGGTAAATCCGTGAACCCAAAGTGCTGGTAAGGCGGTCATAACGACGCCCATTTGAAACACCAAATACTAGTTGTAAATGGAGGTGACACAGACTCACCGGACTTGCTCACTGATAAATCACACTCGCGAACTCAAATGATGCGTTAAATGTCCAGTAACGGATCTACGAACACCGCTGCCTTTCGTGCATAGCTTGCCGTTAAGTGCCCTGCATCGATATACAGAAAATTACCCTCAGCATCAACCGCAGGGCAGGTTCCCAAAGGACACAAGTAATCAACTGGGCTTATCAGGGTTGCATCCGTCTGACTGGCGATCTGTCGAAGATGTGCATCGATATCCTTAAATCGGTGCTCGTATGCTTTTGCCGTAGATATCCTCGGATGCAAGGCAATTGTTCCGCCTTGCAAAGAAACTCCCCGAGAGATCTGGGCGTCTGGCGACAGATTAGTCGGATCGGCGGGGATATTTCTAAATATATAAAGGCTCTTGTCTTTCGACAAAGACTTTAGGAAATTAACTATCTTCGCCTGATTTCCCAGATCAGCAAGGTGTTTTTCATATTTTATCCAGGCAACTATGAGAACCACTCTAGTAACGTTCGTGTCTTCAGTGAGTGCTTGCAATGCCTTTATTTGCGTTTTGCAACCTGTACCTGTAATCACAGCCTCTAATATGTCGCAGTCCTTTTGGATCGGTACCAGCGACACTCCAAGAGTCGTAGTGGGCGCATCTGCAAGTCTTGCTTCTATGCGTGCGCTGTACTGTTCCAAATTGGAGTCGCCAAAGAAGAGTACTTTGCGCTCGGTTGCAGCACTGGTGCGGGTAAGTGCATAAATCTCGTCGGAGTTCATGCTCGTAAAACTCTTAGGAGGAAATGCCCAGTCTTTCTTTGCACTTTCCAATTGCACAACCAGCTTTTCGGATGGCACTTGCCATGGCAAATTTCCTCCAGCAGTCAAGAGCCCTAACCCTACAAACAATAAAGAAAGGCCACAAAGCAACAAGATCTTCGATGCATCGCGTACATCCCATTTTTTAAAACGTACTTCAATGAGGTGATGCGTACCCCAAGCTAATATAAAACTTGTGAGCACCAATATGAATTGAATTGTAGGCTTTGGTATCTCGTTTTCGATAATTCTTCCAAATGAAAGCAGAGGCCAGTGCCACAAATATAAGGGATAACTTATCAGGCCAATGGCCACAAGAATTCGACTGGATAAAAGGGTCCTATTCACTAATGCCTTCGGTCCAGAAAAAAGTAGAAGAATAGTGCCTGCTACTGGTATAAGGGCCCACCAGCCGGGATACAGTTCGTTTCGGGTGAATGCAAATAGCGAAACAAAAATTAGTGCAAACCCAATCAAGGACGCACCACTGGCAATCCTACCTTCACGCGAAGATATATCTTGTAGCCGAGTTGCAAGAATATGAGATTTAGAGATATGGAGCCAAGCCAGTAGACCGCCTACAAGCAATTCCCAAAAGCGGGTATGCGGTGCAAAATAAGCAAAGTTCGATTGAGTATTAACCTCTATTATATTAAATACAAATGAAACCCCGGCCAGACCCGCAATGAGCCAAACTAGTCGCCTCTTGAATGCAACCCATGCAGTCCACAAAAATATTGGGTAAAAGATGTAAAACTGCTCTTCAACAGATAGAGACCAAAGATGCATCAGTGGCTTTAGCTGAGATTGCAAATCAAAATATCCAGACTCTCTTAAGAGCAAGATGTTCTCTACATAACCCGCACTTGCAGCTAAATGCTTACCAAACTGTTCGTATTCCTTTGGAAACAAAGATATCCAAGCAAACAGATAGGTGCTACCCAATACCAAGAGAAGTGCAGGAAACAGTCGCTTTGATCTACGAGCGTAAAAATCGAGAAAATCAAAACTCCCTGCTTGCAAAGCTCCAATGATGATGGAGGAAATCAAGTAGCCCGAGATAACGAAGAATATATCCACGCCCACGAAGCCACTGCGCATGTACTCTGGGAATGCATGGAAAATCACCACCGGTAAGATTGCTATCGCACGAAGACCGTCAATATCCGCTCGATACTTAAGGTGGGAATTCTTACTGAGGGTGTTGCTTGGGCTCACTGTGAGGAAATTTGGTAAGGCAGACTTGAATGTCGGTCTGAAACCTCAGAAGTTTATCCGATGCGGTATCCTAATAAATCGACGATCCCTCAATTTTAGTAGCACTTGGTTTTGCAGTCCGGTTGTATATTTAACTGCTTTCGAATAAGTGTCTTGGCGTAGGGTGCCGAGATTATTCCCCTTCGGAGATTTTTGGGTCTCTCTTCGTTGTATTCACGTCGCCATGCTTCAACGATCAAACGTGCATACGGCAAGCTGGTGAACCATTGCTCATTCAGGCATTCATCGTGGAATCGCCCGTTGAATGATTCGATAAAGGTGTTCTGGTTGGGTTTGCCTGGCTCAATCCGAAACAACTGGACACCCGTTGCATGGGCCCAATTCAGCACGGCGCGATTGCTGAACTATTTTCCGTTGTCGGTCCTGATCGCTTTAGGTAAGCTTGGCGTGGTGCTCAGTTGTTTCAGGATACGTACGAGTTGACTGCCGTCCAGTGCACGCTCCGGCACGAATGGGTTGCGTCATCCGCCACCGTCAGGTATTTGATGTTGCGTCTCTCCGCCGTCCGGTTGAACACTAAGTCCATTGAACCCACTTGGTTGGCTGTCGTGGGACGCATCTTGAGGATGGCGGTCGGTAATCGGAATCTTCTTGCGCCTGCGCTCCTTCACCTGCAGGCCGGCTTGGGCATGCAGTCGGTCCTCGCGCTTGTGGTTTACAAGCCTTCTCTCAATACCTCGTTCTCAAGCATGGGTTCGGCCAGCAATCGCTTGAGTCGCCCGTTCTCTGTTTCCAGCTCTTTAACGCGATTAGCATCAGACACATTCATCCCTCCAACCTTGCTGCGCTAAAGGTCATAGCTGGCCTCAGAGAAGCCGTGTTTGTCGCACATCTCGGCTACCGGCAGGCCTGCTTCAGCTCCCCGCAGGAAGCTAATGATTTGTTCTTCTCTAAATCTCTTCTTCACGTCCATTCTCCTGTCGTATGGGATTGGACTCCAACATCATTTGCTACTCAAATACGGTGGGATGTCGAAATGTTCCTTATTTGATCAAAGTGCCAACCTTGGAGCTGTGTCATCAGGATGCCGCTAAGGTGGGCTGCACTAACAATTTTTACTGAGTTCGTCCGCCCGATATCAGTTTTTCCGTCTGATATCCGCCGCAGTGCGTACCTGCAATCGAATCCTAAATACCCTTTTAGAGCAAAAAAGTTTCATGACTTCAGACGCTAAATTCCGGCTGTGCATGTGGGCGTAACTGTTTCCAGCTGATGTTAGCCAGTTCTTCTGGTTGAATCAGTTATCGCTCAACTTGCGCTGTGTAGATTTGTTGTGCAAATATAGCGCCTCCAGCGCACATCGATACTGCGCCAGCAGCTATCAATTTCGCAGCACACCGGCAAACACCGCCGAGTCCACATTCCCGCCGCACAAGGTGATCCCCACCGTCTGCCCTGGCAGGCTAATCCGTTCTTGCATGGCTGCCGCAAAGCTGGCAGCACCAGCGCCTTCGGCTACGTTGTGGGTGCAGGCGAAGATGTCGCGCATGGCTTGGGCTACCTCGGCATCGGTCACTTGCACCAGGTGGTCGATGGCGCCCATCAATATCTCCAGCGCCTCGGGGTCGGCGACGCGGCAGGCCATGCCGTCGGCCAGTTGGGTGGTCACGGGGGCCTCCACCACTTTGCCGGCTGCGAATGAATCGGCGTAGGTTGTGGCGTGAGCGCTTACCACGCCGACGATGCGGGCCCGGTGGCCCAGTGCGCGTTGGGCAGCCACGGCGCTGCAGGCACCGGAGCCCTGGCCGATGGGCACATAGATCACATCCAACTCCGGTGCCGCCTTGAGCAGTTCCCACCAGTAGGTGGCCACGCCGCGCAGCAGGTCGGGGTGGAAGCTGGGCACCATGTGGGCGCCACGGTCTTGGGCCAGTTGGATGGCGAACTCGCGGCTCTCTTGAAAGTCGGTGCCGTGCTCGATGAGGGTGACGCCCAGTGCGCGCATGGCGGCGTTCTTTTCTACCGAGTTGCCGTGCGGGACCACGATGGTGCAGGGCACACCGTGCGCCCGTGCGGCCCAGCCCACGCTCTGGCCGTGGTTGCCGCGGGTGGCGCCCACTACCTCGGCGGGCATGACGCCGCGCTGGGCCAGCTGGTCAAAGTAGGTCAGGCCGCCACGGATTTTGAAAGCGCCTACCGGCGTGTGGTTCTCGTGCTTGACCCAGCAGGTGGCGCCCAGCAGGCTGGAGAGCTGGCCCCAGCGGTACTGCGGCGTAGGGCCGAATTCGCGGTACACCACCTGGGCCGCAGCTTCGATGTCTTGCAGGGTGGGGAGCAGGGCGTTGGCAGTCATGGTGGGTCCTGAAGCAGTGGGAGATTCAATGTGCGTGGGTGCTGGTGCGCAGCAGCTGCAGCCCGGCGATGCCGAACACGGCGGCCAGCAGGCCTTCCAGCCCGCGGCGGGCACGGGCATAGACGCGGCGTGCGGCCGGGGTAGAAAACGCCAGCGCATAGCCGCCGAAGATGGCCACCCCCATGACCATGCAGCCGCCCACCACCACCCATGCCATGTGGGGCGAAGCGCCGGCAGGAATGCCCACGGTGACCGTGGCCAGCCAGCTCAAAACGGCTTTGGGGTTGGTGAGGTGCATGGCCAAACCACGCAAATACAGGCTGCGCGCATCCACCGCCTGCGGTGTGGCCGCTACTGCAGAGGCGTGAGGCTGCAAGGCTGCGCGGCCCGACTTGAAGGCCAGCCACAGCAAATACAGACCGCACAGCACTTTCATGGCGATCAGTCCGGCGCCGAAGCTGGCCAGCAGCTGCGAAATGCCCAGTGCTGCCAGCACGCCCCAGAACCAGGAGCCGCTCAAAATGCCCAGCGTCAGCCACAGCGCGGGGCGCCGCCCGGCGTTCATGGCCATGCCCATGATGGCCATGTTGCTGGGGCCTGGGCTAGCGGTACCGATCAAATAGGTGGTCCACGCCAGCGCCAGTTGCGCGGCCATGGGGGCGTGCAGCCAGGCATCCAGCGGCGTAGTCACAGTGTGACCTTTCCTTCAATACATGTGACCGAATCGCCACCCACCCACACCTGGCCCTGCGCGTCTTGCTCAATAAAGACGCGGCCGGCACGACCAATGCAGGTGCCTTGGGCTGCCACGTAGCGGGCGGGGGCGATGCCATCGGCAATCAGCCACTGGGCGAGGCTGGCGTTAAAGCTGCCGGTGACCGGGTCTTCGGTAACGCCGATATCGTCCGCAAAGAAGCGGACCTCGATGGACGGGGTGTCGTCTAGTGTGGCGGCGCTTGCGCTGCTGCTGCTGCCCCCGAAAGCACGTGCTTCGCGGTTGCTGCGTACTATCAAATCAGGAGCTGCTGGCGCAACATCCATGCCGGCTACACCGATGCCGCGTGCCAAACCTTTGAGGGCAGAGTGATCCGGGCGCAAGTCCAGCACGGTGTCCATGCTGTCGAGCAGCAGACCCAGCCAGACTGGCCCGTTGTCCAGCCACTGGGCTGCGCGGATCTGCTCGGTGCGCAGCCCCAGGGCCGCAGCCACCTGTGCGATCAGCACTGAGTCGGGCGTGCTGCGCTGCAGGCTGGGCGCGGCAAAGGCCAGGCGGCTGCCGTCGCGCTTGAGTTTGACTAAACCTTTGGCGCACTCTTGCACGATGGTGCCAGCCGCCTTGGGCGTGCCGCCCGCCTGCAGCCAAGCGTGGCAGCTGCCCAGCGTGGGGTGGCCGGCAAACGGCAGCTCATCGGCGGGGGTGAAGATGCGCACCCGGTAGTCCGCGCCCTGGGCCGCCGCTACGGGGCTGGGGGGCAGCAAAAAAGTGGTCTCGCTCAGGTTGGTCCAGCGGGCGAAAGCCTGCATCTCTTGATCGCTGAGGCCGCTGCCGTCCATCACCACGCCCAAGGCGTTGCCGAGGTAGGGGATGCGGGTGAAGACGTCGATTTGTTGGTAGGCGCGTGGGGTCATGGGCAGTCTCGTCGGGTTACAGGGTGGCGCTGCCGCGTATGCAGGTGACCGAATCGCCACCCACCCAGACCTGGCCGCTGGCGTCCTGGCGGATGTGGATGCGGCCTTCGCGCTGGATGCAGGTGCCCTGGTGCACCACGTAGCTGGCGGGCATGTATTCGTCCGCAATCAGCCACTGGGCCAGGCTGGCGTTCAGGCTGCCGGTGACCGGGTCTTCGTTGATGCCGTTGAGTGCGGCAAAGGCGCGCACTTCCAGCTTGCTTGCTATGCAATACGCCGCTGCTCGCGCACTGTCCACAGCGGCTAC
>JAIXVK010000154.1 GCA_027483085.1 Comamonadaceae bacterium
AGACGGCCCAGGCGTTGGCAGAGCAACTCAAGAAGGCCGGCACCATTGTATGGAATGGCCCGGTGGGCGTGTTCGAATTCCCGGCTTTCGAGAACGGCACCAAGGTGATTGCCCACGCCATCGCGGAGAGCAGTGCCTTCAGCATTGCCGGCGGTGGCGACACGCTGGCTGCAATTGCCAAGTACGGCATCGAAAAACAGGTGGGTTACATCTCTACCGGTGGTGGTGCGTTCCTCGAGGTGCTGGAAGGCAAAACACTGCCGGCTTTCGAGATTTTGGGCAAGCGCGCAGCGGGTTGATTTGCTATTATTTTAATAGCTAGGAGCGCACGTTTTATGTGCGCTAAGGGCACTTCCGGGACTTGACTGGGGGTGCCTTTTTTTATGGGTGTGTTCGCGCTCAGGTGGCCGGCTGGGTTGCGCCGTCGAGCTGCAGGGCACGGATCTGCCCGGTCCCTGCTTTTTTAGCGTGTTGGAGTTGCTCGCTGGCGGCCTGTAAAAACGCTTCCCAAGTCACAGGCGCGGCCTGCAAGCGGGTCACCAGTCCCAGGCTGATCGTGACCTGTCGCCCTGCAGACTGATCCGGCTTGAGCCCCACGAGCTCGCGCACACGTTGCTCCATGTGGTTCGCAAGCTTGCGCGCGTGCGCAGGCGAGGTGTCTGGCAAGAGGCAGGCGAATTCTTCTCCCGCAAAACGGGCCACTACGTCGGCCGGGCGGCGCAACACCTCTTTGAGCGCTAACGCAATTGTGCGCAAGCAGTCATCTCCGGCTTGATGGCCGTAGCGGGTGTTGTAGGCCTCGAAGTGGTCCACATCCACCAGAATCAAGGAGAGTGATTGGCCGCTGCGGGTCGAGCGCGCCCACTCCGAGGCGAGCTGTTGATCAAAATAGCGGCGATTGAACACCCCAGACAAGCCGTCGAGCAGTACCAGTTTCTTCAGCATGTCTGCCTGGAACTTGAGTGTGAGCTGGGTGTGCACCCGTGCCTTGACCACTGCCGGGTTGATCGGCTTGGCAATAAAGTCCACTGCGCCCAAGCTCAGGCCGTGGGTTTCCTGGCCGGGGTCTGAGCGGGCGGTCACAAAAATGATGGGGAGCGCAGCCGTCTGCGGGTCGGCTTTCAGGGCTTTGCACACGGTGAAGCCATCCATGCCCGGCATCAACACATCCAACAGCACCAGGTCTGGCGGGTCGCTACGGCACAGCGCCAAGGCCTGCTCACCGCTGGTCGCCATGTAGACCTGGTAATCCGCAGAGAGCGTGTGCATCAGCAACTGCAGGTGCACAGGCTGGTCATCGACCACCAGAAGCTTGGGCTTGCCGTGGGTGCTGTCCAGCAAGGCGGCAGTGTGTGAGGCAGCGGCATTCATGGTGCGGGCGATGAACTAATAAGCGGCAAAGCTGGTGATTCCACCATGACCCGTAACTCGCCGGCCCCCGTAGATACCCGCCACTGTGCGATCTTGTCCCTTGCATGTAACCAAGGTACATACAAGCGTGTAAAAATAGGTAACTACCTCTAGGAGACAGACATATGCCGCGCCGCGCCACCAAAATTGTTGCCACCCTCGGACCCGCCTCCAGCGATGCCGCCATTCTGGAGCAGATGATCCGGGCTGGTGTGAACGTGGTCCGGCTGAATTTCAGCCACGGCAAGGCGCAGGACCATATCGATCGCGCCCGTCTGGTGCGCGAAGCGGCGCAGCGCGCAGGGCGTGAAGTGGCCATCATGGCCGACCTGCAAGGCCCCAAAATTCGCGTCGGCAAATTTGCCGAAGGCAAGGTGTTTCTGGAGCAAGGCCAGAAATTTGTTCTGGATGCAGGCCGCACCGAGCTCGGTGATATCGACGCCGTGGGCCTCGATTACAAATCCCTGCCCAGCGAAGTGAAAGCCGGCGACGTGCTCTTGCTCAACGACGGTTTGATCGTGATCGTAGTGGACGCTGTGGTCGGCGACAAGGTGCACACCACCGTCAAGCTGGGCGGCGAGCTGTCCAACAACAAGGGCATCAACAAACAAGGCGGCGGCTTGACTGCGCCTGCCCTGACCGGCAAAGACATGGAAGACATCCGCACTGCGATGAGCTTCCAGGCGGACTACGTGGCCGTGAGTTTCCCCAAAAACGCCACCGACATGGAAATGGCACGCCAGCTCTGCAACGTGGCCGCCGCTGAGTACAACCACAAGCCCGGTTTGATCGCCAAGATCGAGCGCGCTGAAGCCATTCCCAAGCTCGAAGAAATTCTGCTCGCATCGGACGGCATCATGGTGGCCCGTGGTGACTTGGCCGTGGAGGTGGGTAACGCTGCAGTCCCCGCACTGCAAAAGCGCATGATCAAGATGGCCCGCGAGCACGACAAAGTAGTGATCACTGCCACCCAGATGATGGAATCCATGATCACCAACCCCGTGCCTACCCGCGCGGAAGTGAGCGACGTGGCCAACGCCGTGCTGGACGGCACCGACGCGGTGATGTTGTCTGCTGAAACCGCAGCCGGCAAGTTTCCGCTGGAAACCGTGATCGAAATGGCCAAGATTTGTTTGGCAGCCGAGAGCAGCGAAATGGTCAAGCTGGATGCAGACTTCACCGGCAAGACCTTCACACGTATCGACCAGTCCATCGCCATGGGCGCCCTGTTCACCGCCCACCATCTGGGTGCCAAAGCCATCGTGGCCATGACCGACAGCGGCAGCACCGCTCTGTGGATGAGCCGCCACCTGATCCATGTGCCGATTTATGCGCTGACCCCCAAGGTCAGCACCCAGCGCAAGATGACGCTGTACCGCAACGTGCGCCCTTTGCTGATGGGCACCAGCGCGGACCGCGATACCGCGTTGATGGATGCTGAAAAGCACCTCAAGACCCGCGGTATTGTGCAAAAGGGCGACATCTATGCCATCACTTGTGGCGAGCCGATGGGCGCACCGGGTGGTACCAATATGTTGAAGATTTGCGCGGTCAGCTAAGCAGCAGCTGCAGAGGAAACAGGGAGCTCCGGCTCCCTTTTTTTATGTCGCCAAGTCGAAGTGGCGGGGGTTAACCCTTGGCGAGTAGAATCCGGCAACGGTAAAAGTTACCAAGCGGTTACCAAGTCGGGCCGTTGACGGATTTTTAACTTCCTGGGGATAGAAAAATGGCACTCGTTTCGATGCGCGAGCTTCTGGACCACGCGGCAACGCATAACTATGCGATTCCAGCGTTTAACGTCAACAACCTGGAGCAAGTCCAGGCCATCATGGAGGCCGCCAAGGAAACCGGTGCCCCCGTGATCATGCAGGCCAGCGCCGGCGCCCGCAAATATGCCGGCGAGCACTTTCTCAAGCACCTGATCCAGGCGGCTGTTGAGAGCTACCCCACCATTCCGGTGGTGATGCACCAAGACCATGGCCAAAGCCC
>JAIXVK010000295.1 GCA_027483085.1 Comamonadaceae bacterium
ACCCTCGCGCGAGCCCGCGCTCAATGGCGCTGGCGAGGAGCAGACCGCCCACCGTTTGCCGACATTCCCTCACAGGGGCAAACCTCGGTATGGGATTTCCCTCGCCCACCGGAGCTGGTGCGTGAAACGCGCGAGGTACTCGTGGTTTGGGGTGGTCTGGAGGTCGCTCGAACCCGCGCAGCTTATGCCGTCAGAGAGACCGCGCACCCGCCGACTTTTTACCTGCCACTGGCGGATGTTGAGCGATCGGTGTTGCGTCCAGCAGGCGGTGGCTCGTTCTGCGAGTGGAAGGGCCCTGCGCAGTATTGGGACCTAGTCGATGGTGCGCGCCGCCTGGAGCGGGTCGCATGGAGCTACCCGCAGCCCCTGGAGGGGGCCGAGCCCTTGGCTGAGTGCATCGCCTTTTACGCGCACGACCTCAGCTGCACCGTGGGTGGAGCCAAGGTGCTGGCGCAGCCGGGTGGTTTTTATGGCGGGTGGATCACGCCAGAGTTGAGCGGGCCCTTCAAAGGCGAACCCGGCAGCAACGGTTGGTAAGTGATGGGTGGGCGTGAAGCGCCTTCCCAGTTTGGGCTGCTTAGCCCAGCGCCCGCATTGCCAGCTTGTACGCCGGTAATCCGGCCAGCATCCGCTTGCCGTAGCTGGTTTGGGTGAGTCGCTTGTCGTAGCAAATGACCTGCGCGCGGTCTTCTTCGGTGCGGATGGCGCGGCCGGTCCATTGCAGCAGTTTCACCCCGGTGGCGGGGATCACCAGTTCGTTGAACGGGTCACGGCCCACGCTGCGTAGCCATTCAGCCCGGGCTTCGTCCACCGGGTCGCTGGGCGGCGCAAAGGGCAGCTTGGCAATGAACACGGTTTCGCACAAAGCACCGGGCAAGTCCAAGCCTTCGCCAAAGCTCTGCAGGCCAAACAGCACCGAGGGCAACCCGCTCTCCACCCGTTCGGCGTGGGCGGCCAGCAGGCGGGTGCGGGACTGGGTGCCTTGCACCAGCACCATGTCCATCATGTGGCCGGGCACAGCCTCAGAAGCGGTGCGCATCTGGGCGCGGCTGGTGAAGAGCACCAGCGCACCGCGCTTGACTTGTTCCATGTCCTCCATGAGCGCTCGCACCACCTCGGCGGTGTAGGCATCTGCGTGCTTGGGGTCTGCCTGGGTGTGCACCACTGTGAGGCTACCTTGCTTGGCGTAGTTGAAGGGGCTGGCCACTTCCAGCGCAGTCACATACGGCTTGTTGGCAAGACCCGCTTCTTTCAAAAAGTAGTCAAAGCTGCCGCAGCTGGTGAGCGATGCGCTGGTGACGATCGCACCGCGCACCTGGCTCCACAAAAACTGGCGTAACAAATCGCCCGGCACGATGGGGCAGGCGTGCGCGGTCATGGTCAGGTAGCCGTTGGCGCTCTCCGCCTGCAGCCACTTAGCCAAGGGCTGGTCGCCATGCTCCAGCAGCAAATTGGCGGTGCTTACCAGGCTGCCCAAGCGCGGCGCAATGCCGCCCAACTGGGCATAGAGCTGCGCGCACAGTACCGCCTGGCTAGGGTCGTCTTTGGCGATGGCTTTCACGTCCACGCCCAGTGCCTCCAGCGCTTTGGACAGGCCGGTGGCCTGCGACTGGATCTGGCGCACCGGTTCGTGCAGCGCTTCGGGCAACACGCCGTTGGCAAATCGCAAGGTGCCGTCTTTGCTGCCGCCGTGGGCGTCCTGGCCGGTGTGGGCCCACACCAAGTCCATGGCCATGCGGGCCACCGAGGTGAGTGCGCCCTTGAGCTGGCTGGTCACCGTCTGCACGTCTTCGCCCAAGTGCAGGGCCAGTTTGCCGGCCACCTCGGTCATGGTTTTGGGCAGCTTGTCGAGCCAACGCAGGTTGGACAGGTCCATGCTGTTCGAGAACTGGTCGAGCGCAACGGCCGGCAGGTGGTGACCTTCATCAAACACCACGAGGCAGTTGTCCAGGTCGGGCAGGGTCTTCATACCCAAAGACGCCAACACCAAGTCGTGATTGGCCACGATGACATTGGCCTCCGCCAGCTTGGTGCGCGCGTTGTAGTAGCTGCACTCTTTGTAGCGCGGGCAATGGCGCGCGGTGCAAGTGTGGCGCTCAGCGGCCACGGCCGACCAGTCACGCGGGTCCGGCGTGTCGGCCAGGTTGTCGCGGTCGCCATCCCAGCTGGCAACCGCCAGCTTGTGGGCCATGCTCTCAAACAGGGCTTGGCGGCGTTCTTCAATCGCCTCTTGCGAGAGGGCGCTCACCTTGGGCTGTGGCAAGTCGTCGTCAAACAAATCGTCCTCACTCGCGCCGCTGCCCACCAGTCGCTCCAGCTTGACCTTGCACACATAGCGCCCGCGGCCCTTGGCCAGTGCGTAGGCAAAAGGCTGGTCCATGCTGCGGGCCAGGGCCGGCAGGTCCTTGGTCATCAGCTGCTCTTGCAAGGCCACGGTGGCGGTGCTGATGATGACGCGGGTTTTGCGCTCCAGTGCCATGGCAATCGCGGTGCTGGCATAGGCCGCGCTCTTGCCCACGCCGGTACCGGCTTGGATGACTGCGATGGCTTTGGTAGGGTTGGGGTGCTCGCCGATGTCGGCCTGCGCCAGCGTGGCGGCCACGGTTTCGGCCATCTGGTGCTGGCCGGGGCGGCTCCTGAATCCGCTGGTGCTGCCCACTACTTGCTCAAATGCGCGCAGGGCGTGCTGGGCCAAGGCGGCGCTGGCGGGGGGCAGGGAGGAGAAATCGGAGCTCAAGGGGATAGAGGCGTGGGGCCGTTGCGGCAGAGGAGGGCTGAATATACAGGCAGCAGGGGATAATCGCCCGCTTGCCGCTGCACAGCCACCGCTGCTGTGCAAAGAATGCGGCCCGATCATCCAACGGGAGAATTAAACATGTCCGATCAAAGCACCATCGTCGCCGGCAAACAGCCCCAGGCTGCACGCCGCCAATTTATGAAGAATTCGGCGGTAGCCCTTGCTAGCGCTGCGCTGCCTGCTATCAATTTTGCACAAGCGGCTGCAGCGACCGAGCGCCAATTCAGCCCCAAGCCCGCTGCATGGCGCACCTTTGAGGTGACTACCCGCGTCGACATTGCCAAGCCCCAAGGCGCTACCCGTTTGTGGTTGCCCGTGCCCTCTATCAATAGCGAGTGGCAGCAGTCCCTGGAGACCAGCTACTCCAGCAACGTCAGAGCCGGTATTGAAGACGACAACGCCACCGGCGCCCGCATGCTGTTTGTGGACTTTGCGGCAGACCAGGCCAAGCCCTTTGTGG
>JAIXVK010000612.1 GCA_027483085.1 Comamonadaceae bacterium
GACATAGCGGTCCAGAGACATGAGCACCAAAGCTGCTGTCAGGACCGGGAACGACGCCACGATCAAGGCGTTGGTGCAAAGTGCTGTCCAGGTGAACACGGGCATGCGCATCAAGGTCATGCCGGGGGCGCGCATTTTGATGATCGTCACGATCAAGTTGATGCCGGAGAGTGTGGTCCCGACCCCTGCAATCTGTAGCGCCCAGATGTAGTAGTCCAAACCGGTGCTCGGGCTTTGTGCACCCAGGTTCGAAAGAGCCAACCATCCGGAAGTAGAGAACTCACCCAAGAACAGCGAAAACATCACCAGAATGGCACCTGCGGTCGTCATCCAGAAGCTGAAATTGTTCAGGAACGGGAATGACACGTCCCGCGCGCCAATTTGCAGCGGGATCAGGTAGTTCATGAGCCCAGTGACTAATGGCATGGCCACGAAGAAAATCATGATCACACCGTGTGCTGTGAAGATCTGGTCATAGTGGTGCGGCGGCAAGTAACCCATGTTGTCGCCGAAGGCCATGGACTGTTGCAAACGCATCATCACGGCATCTGCAAAACCGCGCAGCAGCATCACCAAACCGAGCACCATGTACATGATGCCGATCTTTTTGTGGTCGATACTGCAAACCCAATCCCGCCAGAAAGGGCCCCAAAGGCGGAACTTGGTCATCAGGGCAAACACGCCCAAACCACCCAATACGACCATGATGAACGTCCCCAAAATAATGGGGTCATGCGTCATGGGCACAGCATCCCAGCTCAGCCGGCCTAGCGCCCAGTGGGTATCAGTCAAAGTTTGTGAGGACATATAAAGTCTCTTTAGCAATGCACCCGTGGCCACAATAGGCCACCGGAGCGAAAGTTATTGTTGGATGACGGCGCGGTTGGCGTTGCGTGTCTCGAGCGCAGCGATCACTTGGTTCGCGTTTTGCACGGTGCAAACATCTTGCGGCATGCTCAGGCCCATGGCTTTCACGTAGGTCTGGCCACCACGAGCGTCGATCGCCATCATGTGGTGCATGCACATTTTTCCGTCTTCGACACAACGGTTCAGCACCTTGTCATACAGGCCGGCTTCGACGCTGGCAAAGCGCTGCACCGGGTCACGTTCGCTGGGCTTGACCAAGTTTTGGTAAGTGGCGCGATCCAAGGCCTTGCCTTCGGTTTTGGCTTTGTTCACCCACTGCGCGAAGTCTTCATTGCTCAAACCGTGAAATTTGAAAGTCATGCCCGAAAAGCCAGCGCCGCTGTAGTGCGAAGACATGCCTTTGAACACGCCAGGGCGGTTGATCACGGCGTTCAGTTCGGTTTGCATACCGGGCATGGCGTAAATCATGCCGGCCAGATCCGGCACATAAAACGCGTTCATGGTCGATGTGGACGTCAGCTTGAACAGAATGGGCCGATCCACAGGTGCAGCGAGCTCGTTGACCGTAGCGATCCCTTGCTCGGGGTAGAAGAAAAGCCATTTCCAGTCCATCGCCACCACTTGCACTTCCATGGGCTTGACATCAGCAGGCAAGGAGCGCTGTGCATCAATACGGTCCAAGGGACGGTAAGGGTCGAGTTTGTGGGTGCCGATCCATGTCAGGGCGCCCAGCGCGATGATGATCAAGAGGGGCACTGTCCAGATCACGAGCTCCAAGGACGTGGAGTGGTGCCAATCGGGCTCGTATTCCGCCTCGGTATTGCTTTGGCGGTACTTCCAGGCAAAAAACAAGGTCAGGAAGATGACCGGAACGATGATGATCAGCATCAGCAAGGTGGCTGTGATCACCATTTGGCCTTGCTGCGCTGCAATATCTCCAGCGGGGTTCAGCACTACAGCCTTGCTGCAGCCCGAGAGCGCAGCGGCCATTGCAATGGTCGCCAGCGCAGAGCACCTTTTAAATGCTTTGATTTTGAACATGTTGTTAATGCCTGGGTGAGGCACCCTTGTTAAACACTTTATTGACAGCTTCTGACTGTAATTTCGTTAACAAATTTGTCCATTGGACATTTTGTCCAAGGTCAACCGATCCGCTTTTGAAGTTGCAATCAGGGTTTTCCTGAGGAGGAGATTAGTGCAAGCCGAGGTTTTCTGCCTCGCGCGGGTGTAAAACATGGTCGTAGAAGTTGATTTAAGGACGGCATCATGTACACACCAGCATCCACAGCCCCCAGCGGGCACGGGTTCGAGAGCTCGGTATCGCTTTCAGGAGCACACACCGACGAAGATGTCACTCCGGGTGAGATTGCGGTAGGCGTCATCATCGGGCGAGCATCTGAGTATTTCGACTTCTTTGTATTCGGCATCGCCTGTGTGCTGGTCTTCCCGGGATTGCTATTCCCGCAGATGGCGCGCCTGGATGGCACATTGATGGCTTTTGCCATTTTTTCTCTGGCATTTGTTGCGCGGCCGGTCGGCACAGCGCTCTCCATGGCCATCCAGCGACGCTGGGGTCGGGGCACCAAGCTCACGATTGCACTCTTTTTACTGGGATCCAGCACCGCCGGCATGGCCTTCTTGCCAAGCTATGCAGACGCCGGGCTCACCGCTATCGCCGCCATCGTGATTTTGCGGATCGGCCAAGGGCTGGGCATGGGCGGCTCATGGGACGGTTTGCCCTCTCTGTTGGCGATGAGCGCACCCAAGGAGCGCAGAGGCTGGTTCTCGATGGTGGGCCAATTGGGCGCGCCCGTAGGTTTCATCTTGGCAGCCGGCTTGTTCGCCTATTTGCACAGCAGTCTGACTCCGGCAGAGTTCCTGAGCTACGGCTGGCGCTATCCGTTTTTTGTCGCGTTCGCCATCAACGTCGTGGCGCTGTTTGCCCGCTTGCGCTTGGTAGTGGGGCAGTCTTATGCCGAACGCTTGCAAGAGTTGGAGCTTCAGCCGGTGAGCGTGCGGCATGTGTTGCGCGATGA
>JAIXVK010000594.1 GCA_027483085.1 Comamonadaceae bacterium
ACAACGCGTATCCCGGGCACACCGAGTTGCTGCAGGCGCGTGCCGCCAATGCCCAAGGTCTATCGGTTGAAGCGATGCCAGTGCGCATGATGCTGGCTAACCATGAGTTACGAACCGTGTTGGTCAGCATCCATGTGTCGCTCCGAAAGGCGCTGGAAGCGATCACCTTCGAAAACATCGTCGACACGCTGAGAATCACCCGTGTCGCCTTGCGCAATGCATTAGGCCGTGAGCCTCGGATTGCTGTCGCGGGTTTGAACCCGCATGCGGGCGAGGGCGGGCTTTTTGGGCAAGAGGAGATTGAGACTATCGAGCCGGCGATTGCAGCGGTCAGGTCTGAGGGGGCGGATGTCTACGGCCCTATTGCACCCGATACTGTTTTTATGCGCGCCAGGAATGCCGAAAACCACCCCGGCGAATTTGATGTGGTGGTGGCGATGTACCACGACCAAGGGCTCATCCCTGTCAAATACTTGGGAGTGGAGCAGGGTGTGAATGTGACCCTAGGCTTGCCTCTGGTACGCACCAGCCCGGATCATGGCACTGCTTTTGATATTGCGGGCCGCGGTGTTGCAGACTATCGAAGCCTGTTGGAGGCGGTTGATACTGCGAAGCGCCTCGTAAAAATCAACTAAATGAGCACCTAGCCCCGGTGCGTAAAGCAGGATTTGCTATTAAAAATGTAGCAAATCCTGCTGTTGAATTTACTTCTTCAGACTGTCGCGGATTTCACGCAACAACAACACGTCTTCCGGAGTAACCACAGGCGCAGGTGCCGCAGCCGGAGCCTCTTTCTTCAAGCGGTTGATTTGCTTGATCATCAGGAAGATGATGAAAGCCAAGATCGCAAAGTTGACTGCGACGGTGATGAAGTTGCCATAAGCAAACACCGGCACGCCTGCTTTTTTGAGTGCATCCAGAGTGGTGCCAGTGCCAGGGGGAATGCTTCCCAAGACTACAAAGAGGTTGGAGAAATCAAGTTTGCCAACAACAGCACCGATCAAAGGCATGATCAAGTCGCCCACTACCGAGTCGACAATTTTGCCGAACGCGCCACCAATGATCACACCGACTGCCAAGTCGACCACATTACCTTTGACGGCGAATTCTTTGAATTCTTGCAACATGCCCATGGGGTAGCTCTCCTTAATTGATAAAAGCGCTAGTATCCCCGAAATCACAAGGGCATTGCGAAGGTGACTTGCGCAAGTCCCTGTTCATTGAATAACCCTACATCCGTCAGCTACAATTCTTGTCTAATCTACTAGCGACGTTCGTTGAGGATTCTCATGAGTGAAACACTTGTCGACAGCAAAAAGATCGACGCCAGCAAGCGGACTTGGCTGATTGCCTCCGGTTGTGCTGGTGCGGTAGGTGGTGTTGCAACCGCCATTCCCTTTGTGAGTACCTTTCAGCCGTCTGAGCGCGCGAAGGCTGCAGGAGCAGCCGTTGAGGTAGACATCGCTGAACTCAAACCCGGCGAGAAGGTCACTGTTGAATGGCGCGGCAAGCCTGTGTGGATTGTTCGACGTACACCAGAGCAGGTAGCCGCTTTGGCGGGTATCGATAGCCAACTGGCAGATCCCAAGTCAGAGCGCAAGCCTGACGAGCTGACCCCGGAATACGCCCGCAATGAGGCGCGCTCCATCAAGCCAGAATTCTTTGTGGCAGTGGGTATTTGCTCCCACCTTGGTTGCTCTCCCTCTGACAAATTCCAGACCGGCGCTCAGCCTTCGCTTCCTGACGATTGGAAGGGCGGCTTCTTGTGCCCATGCCATGGTTCGACATTCGATATGGCCGGCCGGGTCTTCAAGAACAAACCGGCGCCTGACAACCTTGAAGTCCCCCCCCACATGTTCCTGTCCGACAGCAAGCTGCTTATCGGCGAAGACAAGAAAGCCTGAGGAATAAGACATGGCCCGAGCATTCAAGGACATTTCGCCTAACGCCTCTTCCGGGGAAAAGGTAACCAATTGGTTCGAGAACCGTTTTCCTACGGCTTTTGATGCCTACAAAGTTCACATGTCGGAGTACTATGCTCCGAAGAACTTTAACTTCTGGTACATCTTCGGCTCGCTGGCTTTGCTGGTGCTGGTGATTCAAATCGTCACCGGGATTTTTTTGGTCATGCACTACAAGCCCGACGCCAATTTGGCGTTTGCCTCTGTGGAATACATCATGCGCGATGTGCCTTGGGGCTGGCTGATCCGCTATATGCACTCGACCGGTGCTTCGGCATTCTTTGTCGTTGTGTACCTGCACATGTTCCGCGGCTTGATCTACGGTAGCTACCGCAAGCCTCGCGAGTTGGTGTGGATTTTTGGTTGTGCGATTTTCTTGTGCCTTATGGCCGAAGCCTTCATGGGCTATCTGCTGCCTTGGGGTCAAATGTCTTACTGGGGTGCACAAGTTATTGTGAACTTGTTCGCAGCGGTCCCCTTGGTCGGTCCTGATCTCGCGCTGCTGATTCGCGGAGATTTTGTGGTGGGTGATGCCACGTTGAACCGATTCTTCAGCTTCCACGTGATTGCGGTTCCCTTGGTGTTGTTGGGCTTGGTGGTTGCGCACTTGCTTGCGTTGCACGATGTGGGCTCTAACAACCCAGACGGCGTCGAAATCAAAGGGCCCAACGCCCCGCGCGATGCCCAAGGTCACCCCTTGGACGGAGTTCCATTCCACCCCTACTACACCGTGCACGACATCTTTGCGGTGAGCATGTTCTTGATGGTGTTCACTGCCATTATCTTCTTCGCACCAGAATTCGGTGGGTATTTCTTGGAGTACAACAACTTCATCCCCGCTGACCCGCTAAAGACGCCAGCCCACATTGCTCCAGTCTGGTATTTCACGCCTTTCTATTCCATGCTGCGGGCTATCACCAGCGAGATGATGTACGCGCTGATCGCCTGTGTGATTGGTGCAGCTGCCTTCGGTGTGATCAAGGCGAAGTTGCCTAATATTTTCAAGGCTGCCATCGTGGGTGCTGCAGTGCTCGTCTCTGTAGCCATGCTGTCGATCGACGCTAAGTTCTGGGGCGTAGTGGTCATGGGTGGCGCGGTTGTGATCTTGTTTTTCTTGCCGTGGCTGGATAACAGCCCTGTGAAGTCCATTCGCTACCGTCCGGATTGGCACAAGTATTTGTACGGCATTTTTGTGATCAATTTTGTGATCTTGGCTTACCTTGGCGTGCAGCCCCCTTCTCCGATTGGCGAGCGTGTTTCCCAAATAGGTACCTTGTTTTACTTCGGCTTTTTCTTGCTGATGCCATGGTGGAGCACTGTGG
>JAIXVK010000063.1 GCA_027483085.1 Comamonadaceae bacterium
CGGTGCGCACCGGCGATACCAGCCAGCGGGTGAGCATGCGGGGGACCGATGAGGCTGCAAGCCTGGCGCGTGAGTTCAACAACATGCTGGACACCCTGCAGCAGCGCGAAAGCGAGCTCATGCAGTCAAAGGACGCTTTGCGCATTGCCGCCACCGCCTTTGAGTCCAACGATGTGATGTTTGTGTGCGATGCCCAGTGGCGCATTCTGCAAGTCAACCGTGCTTTTGAGCGGGTGACGGGTTACACCCCGGAATACGCAGTCGGCAAAACACCCCGCGATTTACTGGGCTCCAACCTGCAGCGGCAAGACTTTTACGACACGGTGGACGAAACCATCAAAGCCCATGGGAGCTGGCAAGGCGAGGTGTGGGACAAGCGGAGCAACGGCGAAACCTTCCCCGCCTGGAGCACCATCACCGCCGTCAAGAGCGCATCAGGGCAACTGACGCACTATGTGGCCAACCTCTCTGATTTCAGCTCCCGCAAGGCGGCTGAGAACGAAATCAAAACACTGGTGTACTACGACGCGCTCACTATGCTGCCCAACCGGCGCATGCTGATGGACCGGCTGACCACCGCGCTGCACACCGCACTGAGTCAACAGCGTTTGGGCGCGCTGTTGTTTGTGGATTTGGATGACTTCAAAACCTTGAACGACACGCTGGGCCACCACCAGGGCGACAGGCTGCTGCAACTGGTGGCAGAGCGCTTGCATGCGTGCGTGCGCGGGGCAGACACCGTCGCCCGTCTGGGCGGCGATGAATTCGTGGTGATGCTGGAAGGCTTGAGCGACAACCGCCCCGACGCCGCCAGGCAAGCCGAACAAGTCGCGGCAAAGGTCATGGCTGCACTGAATGTGCCTTATGAGCTCGGGTCTGCGGTGCGCAGAAGCACCCCCAGCGTGGGAATCACCTTGTTCGGAGACCAGGATGAGCTGATTGACGAGCCGCTCAAGCGCGCCGATCTCGCCATGTACCAGGCGAAAGCGGCGGGCCGCAACACTGCCCGCATGTTTGACCCCCAAACCCAGGCGGCAGTCACACTGCGCTCAGAGCTGGAAGCAGCTTTGCGCCAAGCACTCGAGCAAGAGCAGTTTGTTCTGTATCTGCAGCCGCAGATCTCCAGCCAGAACGGCGTGGCACGGGTGACCGGTGCCGAGGCGCTCATCCGCTGGCAGCACCCCACCCGCGGGCTGATCGGACCGGTGGAGTTCATCGGCATTGCCGAAGAGTGCGGCATGATCATTCCGATCGGGCAATGGGTTTTACGCACCGCCTGCAAGCAGCTCGCGCAGTGGAGCACGGTGCCCGACTTGGCGCACCTCACGATTGCGGTCAACGTGAGTGCCAAGCAATTCCACGAACCGGACTTTGTGCAGCAGGTGCTGGCGGAGCTGGAGCGCTCTGCAGTGCCACCACGGTGCCTGAAGATTGAGATCACCGAGAGCATGTTGATCTCGAATGTCGATGAGGTCATCGCGCGGATGGAAGAACTCCAGCAGCACGGGGTCGGCTTTGCGATGGACGACTTCGGCACCGGCTACTCATCCCTCACCTACCTCAAGCGGCTACCGCTCGACGTCTTGAAGATTGACCAGAGTTTTGTGCGCGATGTGCTGGTCGACAGCAACGACGCCGCCATCGTCAACATGATCGTGGCGCTCGCTAACAGCTTGGGTCTGAATGTGATTGCAGAGGGCGTGGAAACTGCCGAACAAATGCGCTACCTGGCGCAGCAAGGGTGCCGCGCCTATCAGGGCTATTTGTTCAGCAAGCCGGTATCGGCCCGGGAATTTGAAGACCGGCTTGCTTCTTTCATCAAGCCAGTCACTAACAGCGAGCTTGCCGCGAACTAAGCGCTGCCGGCAATCGGCTTGAGTGTAGACACCACGTCGCCGCATTGGGCGCGGTGGCGCAGGGCGTGGTCCATCACCACCAAAGCCAACATGGCCTCGGCAATGGGCGTAGCGCGAATGCCGACGCAGGGGTCGTGGCGGCCTTTGGTCACTACCTCGGTCGGGTTGCCCTGCGAGTCAATGGAGGCGCGGGGCGTGATGATCGAGCTGGTGGGCTTGATGGCAATGCTCACCTCCAGATCCTGCCCGGTGGTGATGCCGCCCAACACACCACCTGCGTTGTTGGTAGCAAAGCCTTCGGGAGTCAGGGAATCGCCATGGGTGGTGCCGCGCTGCGCTACGCTGGCAAAGCCGGCACCGATTTCCACACCCTTGACGGCGTTGATACCCATCATGGCGTAGCCGATGTCGGCGTCCATCTTGTCGAACAAGGGCTCACCCAAGCCGACCGGCACATTGCTGGCGGTGACGCGGATGCGGGCGCCGCAAGAGTCGCCGGCTTTACGCAGGGCGTCCATGTAGTCTTCCAGGGCCTGCACATCGGCCACGGGGGCGAAGAAAGGGTTGTTGGGCACGTGGTCCCAAGACTCGAACGCAATGGGCAACTCACCCACTTGCGTCATGCAACCCCGGAACTCGGTGCCGTATTTCTCTTTGAGCCATTTCTTGGCCACAGCACCAGCGGCCACCATGGGCGCTGTCAGGCGGGCGCTGGAGCGTCCACCGCCACGCGGGTCGCGGATGCCGTATTTCTGGAAGTAGGCGTAGTCTGCGTGGCCGGGGCGGAAGGTTTCGAGGATGTTGCCGTAATCCTTGCTGCGCTGGTCGGTATTCTGGATGAGCAGCGCAATCGGGGTACCCGTCGTTTTGCCCTGGTACACACCGCTCAGGATCTGCACCGCGTCCGGCTCGTTGCGCTGGGTCACATGGCGGCTGGTGCCGGGGCGGCGGCGGTCCAGCTCGGGCTGGATGTCGGCCTCGCTGAG
>JAIXVK010000496.1 GCA_027483085.1 Comamonadaceae bacterium
ATCTGGCAGAAGGCGGCATTCACATAGGTGATACGCCCCTGCAAGTCCATGGCCCGCATGCCGGTCAGCATCGAGTTCTCCATGGCGCGGCGGAAGTTGGTTTCCGACATCAAGGCTTGCTGGGCCTGCAAGCGGCGGCGGGTGTGGCGCCAGTTGGCGATCAACATCCAAGCCGTCAAGATACTCAGTGCACTCACCAGCCAAAAAAGTCCGCTGCCGATGACGCCCAGAGAAGCGCGGTAGGCCTGCGCCCGGATCATCAGGCCGGACCCCACGGGCGAAACCGGCATGGAGTACTCGTTGCTCGGGGCAGCCCAAGGCAAGAACCGGCTGACTAGCTTGCGGGTGGGGATGCTGGTTCCAGCCAAGAGGCGACCGCTGGAGTCTTGGAGGGAGATCGCATAGCGGGCAGACACCTCAGACGGAACGCCGTAACGGTACAAGCCATCGACCGAGTACTCGGTAATCAATACGCCCGAAAAACGATTTTTGGCATTCAGCGGGATCAGCAGCTGTAGCAGAGGCCCTTCGTCTTTATTTTGAGGCGGCTGCACATACAGCAGCTGGTTCAGCTGGCGGGCGAGCGTGTAGCCGGCATCGCGGTCTTCCTTTACCAGCACATCGCCCGGCATTTGGTAAGGGCCTGACGAGTTGGCGCCCATGCCCAAGCTGGCACGGGTGCGCTTTCGGTCGTCCACCCAGGCGAGTGCTTGCACTTCCGGGTACTGGTCTACCAGGTTGGATGCGCGGGATTTGAATTCCGAAACATCCAGCTCTCCGGTACTGATTTCTTGCGCGATGCGGCTGATTTGTTCTTGCCGCTCCAGGAGCCGCAGGCGCAAGCGCTGCTGGGTGTATTCAACATCGCGTTGAACGGCCTCTTGCTCGCGGTCCATCTCTTCGAGCCGCAGGTAGCCCAAGGCGGCAACGATGGCCGCAAAAAACAACATCACAGCGGCCAAAGGGGCCAGCATGGCGACCCGGTCTTGGCGGTGGGGTGTCAGCCGGTGCCACCAGCGTTTGGCGCCATCCACCGTCGGGATGCTGAGCGGCTTGGGTAAGGAAATCACTTTGGAAAGAGGCATTTCCCAAGTGTAGGGGAGGGGGCTGGCGTGACAGGTAAGCAAGTGCTGCAAAGCAGCATAAATATTTCAATATGTGAAACGCATGGGCATGATTTGAAATCGTGGCGTAAATATGCGAAACTAGATAACTCGCACTAAATTACGCCAAGCATTAGGAGGCATCGATGGCAGCAGTTCCCCAGAATCCTTTGGGCGTGTCCGATATGGACAGCCAGGAAACCCGCGAATGGATGGATGCGCTCAGCGCTGTCATCGAGGCCGAAGGCCCCGAGCGCGCGCACTTCCTGCTGGAGCAACTGCTCGAGCACGCACGCCAGAAGAGCATCGACATGCCTTTCTCGGCCACCACCGGTTATGTGAACACCATCGAGCCCCAGGACGAAGAGCGCTCCCCCGGCAACCTCGAAATCGAAGAGCGCCTGCGCGCCTACATGCGCTGGAACGCCATGGCCATGGTCGTAAAGGCCAACCGCCACAACCCCGCAGATGGTGGGGATTTGGGTGGCCACATTGGCTCTTTTGCATCGCTGGCCAGCCTGTTTGGCGCCGGCTTTAACCACTTCTGGCACGCTGAAAGCGAAAACCACGGCGGCGACTGCCTCTACATCCAGGGCCACGTGTCCCCCGGTGTGTATGCCCGCGCCTACTTGGAAGGCCGCTTGACGGAAGAGCAGTTGCTCAATTTCCGCCAAGAAGTGGACGGCAAGGGTCTGTCGAGCTACCCGCACCCCAAGCTGATGCCTGAGTTCTGGCAGTTCCCCACTGTGTCCATGGGCCTGGGCCCATTGATGGCGATCTACCAAGCCCGCTTCCTGAAATACCTGCACGCCCGTGGCATTGCCAACACCGAAAACCGCAAGGTGTGGGTGTTTTGTGGTGACGGCGAGATGGACGAGGTGGAGTCTTTGGGCGCTATCGGTTTGGCTGCCCGCGAAGGCTTGGATAACTTGGTCTTCGTGATCAACTGCAACTTGCAACGTCTGGACGGCCCGGTGCGCGGTAACGGCAAGATCGTGCAAGAACTCGAAGGCGAGTTCCGCGGTGCTGGCTGGAACGTGATCAAGCTCTTGTGGGGCTCCGGTTGGGACGCCTTGTTGGCGCGCGACAAGGATGGCGCGCTCAAGAAGATCATGATGGAAACGCTGGACGGCGACTACCAGGCCATGAAGGCCAACGATGGTGCCTACGTTCGCAAGCACTTCTTCGGCAAAGACCCCCGCACCCTGGAAATGGTGTCCAAGATGTCAGACGAAGAAATCTTCGATCTGCGTCGTGGTGGCCACGACTCCAAGAAGGTGTACGCCGCTTTCCATAAGGCCGTGAACCACAAGGGAGAGCCGACTGTTTTGTTGATCAAGACCGTCAAGGGCTTCGGCATGGGCAAGGCCGGTGAAGGCAAGAACACCGTGCACCAGACCAAGAAGCTGACCGACGAAGACATCAAGGCCTTCCGCGACCGCTTCAACATCCCTGTGCCGGACAGCGAATTGCCCAAGGTGCCGTTCTACAAGCCTGCAGACGACACCCCGGAAATGAAGTACCTGCACGAGCGCCGCAAGGCCTTGGGTGGCTACCTGCCGCACCGTCGCACCAAGGCGGACGAGAGCTTCACCGTGCCTTCACTCGAAGTGTTCAAGGCCGTCATGGAGCCGACCGCCGAAGGCCGTGAGATCTCGACGACCCAAGCCTATGTGCGTTTCTTGACCCAGTTGTTGCGCGACCAGGCCTTGGGCCCACGCGTGGTGCCGATTTTGGTGGACGAGGCCCGTACCTTCGGTATGGAAGGCTTGTTCCGCCAAGTGGGTATTTACAACCCCGCAGGCCAGCAGTACACCCCGGTCGACAAAGACCAGGTCATGTACTACAAGGAAGACAAGGCTGGCCAGATCCTGCAAGAAGGTATCAACGAAGCCGGCGGCATGAGCAGCTGGATCGCTGCGGCGACTTCCTACTCCACCAGCAACCGCATCATGGTGCCGTTCTACGTGTACTACTCGATGTTCGGTTTCCAGCGCATCGGTGACTTGGCCTGGGCGGCTGGCGACATGCAAGCCCGCGGCTTCTTGTTGGGCGGCACTTCCGGCCGTACCACCCTGAACGGTGAAGGCCTGCAGCACGAAGACGGCCACAGCCACATCATGGCTGGCACCATCCCGAACTGCATTTCTTACGACCCGACCTTCGCCCACGAAGTCGGCGTGATCCTGCACCACGGTTTGAAGCGCATGGTCGAGAGGCAAGACAACGTCTTCTACTACCTAACCCTATTGAACGAAAACTACCCCATGCCCGGCCTGCAGCCCGGCACGGAAGAGCAGATCATCAAGGGCATGTACCAGTGCAAGGCGGGCCCCGCGCTCACCGCCAAGGCACCTCGCGTGCAGTTGCTGGGCTCCGGCACCATCCTGCGCGAAAGCATTGCGGCGCAAGAATTGCTGGAAAAAGACTGGGGCATCGGCGCCGACGTATGGAGCTGCCCAAGCTTTAACGAACTGACCCGCGACGGCCAGGACGCTGACCGCTGGAACCTGTTGCACCCGCTGGAAACACCACGCGTGCCTTTCGTGGCCGAGCAACTGAACAAGTCCACCGGCCCAGTGGTGGCATCCACCGACTACATGAAGGCATATGCCGAGCAAATCCGTCCGTTCGTGCCGAAGGGCCGTACCTACAAGGTGCTGGGCACTGACGGTTTCGGTCGCTCTGACTTCCGCAGCAAACTGCGTGAGCACTTCGAGGTGAACCGCCACTACATCGTGGTTGCCGCCCTGAAGGCCCTGAGCGAAGACGGTACCGTGCCAGTGGCCAAGGTGGCGGAAGCCATTGCCAAGTACGGCATCAACACCGACAAGGTCAACCCCCTGTACGCCTAAGAACTCCGGAGACAACAACATGGCATTGGTAGAAGTAAAAGTCCCGGATATCGGTGACTTCGACGAAGTCGCAGTCATCGAACTGCTGGTCAAAGTGGGCGACACCGTGAAGGTGGAGCAAAGCCTGATCACCGTGGAGTCTGACAAGGCCTCCATGGAGATTCCTTCCAGCACCGCCGGTGTGGTCAAGGAAATCAAGATTGCGCTGGGCGACAAGGTCAAGCAAGGCTCGGTGGTAGTCATGGTGGAAGCCGCTGGTGCTGCTGCAGCTCCGGCTGCAGAGCCAAAAGCGGCTCCAGCGCCCGCAGCATCTGCGCCAGCAGCTCCTGTTTCTGTAGCGGCCACCCCGGTTGCAGCACCTGTGGCCTCTGGCCCCGTGAATGTGTTTGTGCCCGACATCGGTGACTTCAAAGACGTGGCCGTCATCGAACTGCTGGTCAAAGTTGGCGACACGGTGAAGGTGGAGCAGAGCCTGATCACGGTGGAGTCTGACAAGGCCTCCATGGAGATTCCTTCCAGCACCGCCGGTGTGGTCAAGGAAATCAAGGTCAAGCTGGGTGACACCGTGAACATCGGTGACTTGGTGGTGATTCTGGAAGGTGTGGCTGCCGCTGCCCCGGCTCCTGTAGCGGCGCCTGTTGCTGCAGCGCCCTTAGCAGCCGCTGCGGTACCCGCTCCGGTAGCCGCCGCTGTTGCAGCGCCTGCCGCTTTGGCGGTGCCCGCGCATGCGCCCGGTGGCACCACGCTCGGTTTGCCCCATGCATCTCCATCCGTGCGCAAGTTCGCCCGCGAACTGGGCGTGCCGTTGAACGAAGTCAAGGGTTCCGGCCTCAAGGGCCGTATCACCGAGGCGGACGTGCAAGGCTTCACCCGTTCCGTGATGAGCGGTGCGGTGCAGACCTTGGCCATTGCCGCGCAAGCCAAGGCTTCCGGCAGCAACGACGGCGCAGGCTTGGGCCTGATCCCTTGGCCCAAGGTGGACTTTGCCAAGTTCGGCCCGATCGAGCGCAAGGAAATGTCCCGCATCAAGAAGATCAGCGGTGCCAACCTGTTGCGCAACGCGGTCATGATTCCGGCCGTCACCAACCACGATGACGCCGACATCACCGACCTCGAAGCCTTCCGTGTTTCTACCAACAAAGAGAACGAGAAGTCCGGCATCAAGGTCACCATGCTGGCTTTCCTGATCAAGGCTTGCGTGGCCGCGCTCAAGAAGTTCCCCGAGTTCAACAGCTCGCTGGACGGCGATGCGCTGATCTACAAGCAGTACTACCACATCGGTTTTGCGGCCGACACGCCTAATGGTTTGGTAGTGCCCGTGATCAAGGACGCCGACAAGAAAGGCATCTTCCAGATCAGCCAGGAAATGGGTGAGCTGGCCAAAAAGGCCCGCGACGGCAAGCTCGGCCCAGCCGACATGAGCGGCGCGACCTTCACTATCTCTTCACTGGGGGGTATCGGTGGCCGTTACTTCACGCCCATCATCAACGCGCCTGAAGTCGCCATTTTGGGCGTCTGCAAGAGCCAGATGGAACCCGTGTGGGACGGCAAGGCCTTCCAGCCACGCCTGATGCTGCCCTTGTCGCTGACCTGGGACCACCGCGTGATCGACGGCGCAGCGGCTGCCCGCTTCAACGTGTACCTGGGCCAGATCCTGGGTGACTTCCGCCGCGTGCTGCTCTAAGACAGGAACCTGAATATGGCAATCGTAGAAATCAAGGTTCCGGATATCGGTGACTTCGACGAAGTCGCGGTCATCGAACTGCTGGTCAAAGTGGGCGACACCATCAAGCCCGAGCAAAGCCTGATCACCGTGGAGTCCGACAAGGCCTCCATGGAGATTCCGGCTAGCCACGGCGGTGTGGTGACCGAACTCAAAGTCAAAATCGGCGACAAGGTCAAGCAGGGTTCTGTGGTCGTGATGCTCGAAGCTGCTGGTGGAGTTTCTGAAGCAAAGCCGGCTGCAGCGCCCGCAGCATCTGCGCCAGCAGCTCCTGTTTCTGTAGCAGCCCCGGCGGCTCCGGCTCCAGTGGCCAGCAGCTTCGGCGGCAGTGCAGATCTGGAGTGCGATGTGGTGGTCATCGGTGGCGGCCCCGGCGGTTACTCCGCGGCTTTCCGCGCGGCAGACTTGGGCCTCAAGGTCATCGTGGTCGAGCGTTACGCCACCCTGGGCGGTGTGTGCCTGAACGTGGGTTGCATTCCTTCTAAGGCGCTGTTGCACGTGGCAGCCGTCATGGACGAGGTTAGCCACATGGCTGACTTGGGTGTGGACTTCGGTGCGCCGGTGGTCAACATCGACAAGCTGCGCGGCCACAAAGAAAAGGTCATCGGCAAGTTGACTGGCGGCTTGGCTGCCATGGCCAAAATGCGCAAGGTCACCACAGTGCGCGGCTACGGCAACTTTGTGGGTGCCAACCACCTCGAAGTGGAAGAAACCAGCGGCACTGCGCAAGAGAAGACCGGCAGCAAGAAAGTCATCGCTTTCAAGCGCGCCATCATTGCGGCAGGTAGCCAAGCCGTGCGTTTACCCTTCATGCCCAACGACCCGCGCGTGGTGGACTCCACCGGCGCCTTGGAACTTAAAGAAGTCCCCAAGCGCATGTTGATCTTGGGCGGCGGCATCATTGGCTTGGAAATGGGCACCGTTTACAGCACGCTGGGCGCCCGCCTGGACGTGGTGGAAATGATGGACGGCCTGATGCAAGGCGCCGACCGCGACCTGGTCAAGATCTGGCAAAAGATGAACGCCAAGCGTTTCGACAACATCATGCTTAAGACCAAGACCGTGTCCGCACGCGCCTTGCCTGAAGGCATTGAAGTGACGTTTGCGCCAGCGGAAGAGGGCGGTACCGCCCCCGCACCGCAGGTGTACGACTTGGTGCTGCAAGCCGTGGGTCGCACACCCAATGGCAAGAAAATCAGCGCCGAGAAGGCCGGTGTGGCGGTGACCGACCGTGGCTTCATCAACGTCGACATCCAGATGCGCACCAACGTGCCGCACATCTTCGCCATCGGCGACATCGTGGGCCAGCCCATGCTGGCGCACAAGGCGGTGCATGAAGCGCACGTGGCGGCTGAAGTGATTGCCGGTGAACTGCAAGGCAACAAAGAGCTGGCCGCCGCCGCGTTTAACGCCCGAGTCATTCCTAGCGTGGCCTACACCGACCCCGAAGTGGCATGGGTGGGCCTGACCGAAGACCAAGCCAAGGCGCAAGGCATCAAGGTCAAGAAGGGCCTGTTCCCCTGGACCGCATCCGGCCGCGCGATTGCCAATGGCCGCGACGAAGGCGTCACCAAACTGCTGTTTGATGACTCGCCGGAAGCGCACGGCCACGGCAAGATCCTGGGCGGCGGCATGGTCGGCACCCACGCGGGCGACATGATCGGCGAGATCGCTTTGGCGATTGAGATGGGCGCTGATGCAGTAGATATCGGCAAGACCATCCATCCGCACCCCACGCTGGGCGAGAGCATCGGCATGGCGGCGGAGATTGCGCACGGCAGCTGCACGGATGTGCCGCCTGCTAGGAAATAAGCCAGCCTCTAAGCTACTTTGACAAGGCCCGAACTGGAAACGGTTCGGGCCTTGTGCTTTGCGTCAACGATTGCGATCCGTGCCACTTGGCGCGCACGTTGCTCTATCTAGCAATCGCCAAGTACTAAGAGGAATTTACGCTTTAGTAGCTAGCCAGCGGGGCCAGCTGCGTGTTCTTGAACGTAAACACGGTGATGGGGGCTTGCTTCATGTTGCCCTTGTCATCGTAGGCGTAGTTCGCAGCTACGCCTTTGTAGCTACTTTTACGCATTTCCATGGACACTTTTTCGGGCTCGACAGAGCCCGCTTTGCTCATGGACTGGGCCACAAACATGGCTTGGTCATAGAACGAGGCAGCGTACACATCGGCATCTTGGTTGAAGCGCTTCTTGTACTTGGCCTTGAATGCGGGGCCGTCGGTGGATTTGTCCAGCATGGCGCCGCCTTGGGCACAGAACACCACGTCATTGATCGCCTCACCACCGATCTTGCCCATTTCGGGGCTGCACAGGGTATCGCCACCCAGCATCTTGGCGGTCACGGC
>JAIXVK010000097.1 GCA_027483085.1 Comamonadaceae bacterium
TATCCGGTCCCAAAATCATCAATAGCGATCGATATTCCAAGCTCACGCACACTATGCAGAGTCTCCAACATGAAGTCCGCATCTTCCATTGCCACAGATTCTGTGATCTCCAGTTCCAGACACTCTGGTTGAATTGATGTGTCTGACAGAGCTGACTTCAGCTTGTCAATGAATTCAGGATTTCGAAATTGAATCTGGGACACGTTGACCGACATCCGGATATCCTTCGCGCCCTGCCCCTGCAGCCTAACCAACTCATGGCAGGCCATCCTCAATACCCAATCACCAATGGCGATGATCATCCCGGAAGCTTCAGCAAGAGGAATAAATCGGTCGGGAGGAACGAAGGTTCCATCTTCGTTACGCCAACGTATAAGAGCTTCTAAACCGACGACCGCGTTTGTGATCAGATCAACTTGAGGTTGATAAACGATAAAAAGCCGTTCGCTCTCCACAGCGCTCCGCAGGCTTTGCAATAACCGAACCCGCTCGCGAATGTCTGAGCCCATCTCGGCGGAGAACATCACGAACCCTCCACGACGACTTTTCTTGGCGCGCTTTAGGGCTATGTTCGCATCCTTCAATGCGTCCCTGCCGGAGGTACTTCCGCTCATCAGGCTTGTCAATCCCATGGTCGCGGTGACAACCATGGCGTCGTCTTGAACCACAAAAGGACGGCGGAAAAGCGCAAGAATTCTGATCGGATCGACAACGTCATGTGGCCCCATCAGCCCGAAAGTGTCACTTCCGATTCGTGCTAAAACAGCATCAGGGCCCAACTCAAATTTGAGGCGATCTGCAACGGACTGAAGCAACCTGTCACCCTGCTGGTGACCGAGGGCATCATTGATCTCTGAAAAGTCATCAATATCCAGTATCGCGATGATCTCGTTGCAACTGGCCGCACAAGCAAGTCGAGCTTCGCTGAGGTCAATGAACTTGTTGCGGTTTGGCAAACAGGAAAGGCGATCGTAAAAAGCCATTTCATCCAGTTTGCGGATTTGTTCGTATGCGCGCAGTGCAGCAGTTACCGTCGCATACAGCTTGGTACGGGTTAACTCCGACTTTGTCTTGTAGTCGTTGATGTCGTAGTCGTGAATCGTTTCGATTTCAGGAGCATAGCCAGGCTGCCCTGTTCTCAAAATAATGCGAAGGTCAGTCAGGTTAAGCTCGGTGCGAATCGTCTTGACAAGGGCGAGACCAGCGTCTTCCCTCTCCATCACCACGTCAAGCAAAACAATCGCAACATCAGACTGTGTGGAAAGAATACTGGCCGCTTCCGCTGCTGAGTAGGCATGCAAAAACTCCAACTGACGTCCCAATATCTCGATGCCCGCCAACGCAAAGGTTGTTGCTCTGTGCACATCAGGTTCGTCGTCGACAACCAGCAGACGCCAAACAAGTGGCTTACCACTGTCTCCCGCCACCTCATCGTCTAAAAACTGCAGGGCGTCTGTGTCCACGGTCTGTTCCAACAAGTTGCCAGTACTCATATAAACATTGTGCATCAAGCAAAGAATAATGGTGAAGCATTGAAAGATGATTTGACGCCGCCGTAGCTCAAAAAGTAAAAAAGCTGAAGCAACGGGAGCGTTACCTCAGCTTTTTGCGCCTCACTCAGAACTAGCTAATCAAGCTATTCCCACTCAATAGTTGCGGGGGGTTTACTGCTGACGTCATAAGTCACACGGTTGATACCCCGTACTTCGTTGATGATCCGCCCAGATACTGTCTTGAGCAAGCTGTACGGCAGCTCAGCCCAGTCTGCGGTCATGAAATCGCTGGTTTGCACCGCACGAAGTGCAACGACATAGTCGTATGTCCGGCCATCACCCATCACACCAACACTCTTGACAGGCAAAAACACCGTAAACGCCTGAGACACGGCGTCATACCACGTCTTAGGAGGCTTACGCGGATTCGCACCGGCCAAACTGCCCCCGGTGTACGGCGTGTTGCGTAGCTCCTCTATGAAAATAGCATCGGCACGCCGCAAAAGGTCTGCGAATTCCTTGTTGACCGCACCCAGAATACGAACGCCTAGGCCAGGCCCGGGAAAAGGATGGCGGTACACCATATCTGCCGGCAACCCTAGCGCGACGCCGAGCTCCCGAACCTCATCCTTGAACAACTCCCGCAAAGGCTCCAAAAGCTTCAGCCCCAGTTGCTCAGGCAGTCCACCCACGTTGTGATGGCTCTTGATGGTCACAGCCTTCTTGCTTTTCGCGCCACCCGATTCAATCACGTCTGGATAAATGGTGCCTTGCGCGAGCCATTTGGCGCCCGCCTTCGACGCACCAGACGCGGTCAACTTAGAGGCTTCGGCCTTGAAGACTTCCACGAACTCGCGCCCAATGATCTTGCGCTTCGCTTCGGGATCGCTGACACCTGCCAAATGGCCCAAAAACTGCTCGGAAGCATCCACCCGAATAACTTTGGCATGCAATTTCCCGACGAACATCTCCATGACCATGTCACCTTCATTGAGGCGAAGCAGGCCGTGATCCACAAACACACAGGTCAGTTGGTCACCGATCGCACGATGGATGAGTGCAGCAGCGACGGAGGAGTCAACCCCTCCGCTCAAACCGAGGATCACCTCTTCATCACCCACCTGCTCACGGATCTTTTGCACCGCCTCGGCAATGTAGTCCCCCATGATCCAATCAGGCTTGGTCCCACAGATTTGCAAAACGAATCGCTCGAGCAGCTCTTGCCCTTTTTTGGTGTGAGTCACCTCGGGATGGAACTGAACCGCATAAAAGCGACGCGCTTCGTCAGCCATTCCCGCGATCGGGCAGGCTGCGTTCGAGGCCATCACAGAGAAGCCGGGGGGCAATTCCGTCACTTTGTCCCCGTGGCTCATCCAGACATCCAGGATGCCGTGCCCCTCTTCTGTACGAAGATCCTCCAAGCCATCCAGCAATCGGGTGTGGCCGTGAGCACGCACCTGTGCAGATCCAAACTCCCGCGTTCGCCCTGCTTCCACTTTGCCACCGAGTTGTTGCGCCATGGTTTGCATGCCGTAACAAATGCCCAATACGGGAACGCCAAGGCTAAAGACCGCTTCGGGGGCTTTGTCCGTCTCGTCTTCATAGACACTGGCGTGGCTACCAGACAAGATGATGCCCTTCAAGTTGCCATCTGCAGCGTAGGCTCGTACCCACTCGTCAGAAACATCACAGGGATGAACTTCACAGAACACGTGGGCATCGCGTACTCGGCGAGCAATAAGCTGGGTGACTTGCGATCCGAAGTCAAGAATCAGAATCTTTTGATGCATGGGCGGCTAACGTTCAATCGGCTCGGTAATTCGGTGCTTCTTTGGTGATTTGCACGTCATGGACGTGGCTCTCACGAATGCCCGCAGTGGTGATTTCGACGAACTCCGCTTTTTCTTGCATTTCTGCAATCGTTGCGCATCCGCAATATCCCATGCTAGCGCGGATACCACCGGCCATCTGGAACACGATCGCCACCATGGATCCTTTGTAAGGAACGCGACCTTCGATACCCTCGGGTACCAGCTTGTCCGCATTAGGGTTTCCGGTGCTCGACTCTTGGAAATAGCGATCCGCGCTGCCTTGCTGCATCGCGCCGATACTGCCCATTCCGCGGTAGCTCTTATAGCTGCGACCTTGGTACAAGATCACTTCACCAGGGGCCTCTTCGGTACCTGCGAACATGCCGCCCATCATGACGGTGCCAGCACCAGCGGCAATGGCCTTGGCGATATCACCGCTGTAGCGAATGCCGCCGTCCGCGATCAAGGGGACACCTGTGCCGCGCAAGGCCGTGGCCACGCTGTCGACAGCCATGATCTGGGGTACACCCACACCAGCCACAATACGTGTCGTGCAAATCGAACCGGGGCCGATACCCACCTTGACGGCGTCGGCACCCGCTTCCACCAGCGCCAGCGCAGCTGCGCCGGTGGCAATGTTCCCGCCCACCACATCCACCTGCGGAAAGTTTTGCTTGACCCAACGCACACGGTCAATCACACCTTTGCTGTGGCCGTGCGCAGTGTCGACCACGATCGCGTCGACACCCGCCTGAACCAAAGCCTCCACACGGGCCTCGGTACCTTCACCAACGCCCACTGCTGCACCAACCCGCAGGCGGCCGGTCACATCACGAGCGGCATTGGGGAAATTGAGTTGCTTGGTGATGTCTTTCACGGTGATCAAGCCTTTGAGCTCAAAGGCCTCGTTGACCACCAGCAGACGTTCCAGCTTGTGCTTGTTTAACAGGGCCTTGGCGGCCTCTGGCGTTGTACCGTCAGGAACGGTGATCAAGCGCTCACGAGGCGTCATGATTTCGCGCACTGGCTGGTCATAGCGGGTCTCGAAGCGAAGGTCACGGCCAGTCACGATACCCACGACTTTGCCGCCATCGCACACCGGGAAGCCGGAAACCCCTAGCTGCTCGGAAAGGGCAATGACCTGGCGAACTGTTGTATCCGGCGTAATGACCACAGGGTCACGCAGCAGACCGGACTCGTAGCGCTTGACCTTGGAGACTTGCGCAGCCTGCTCAGCAGCCGTCAGGTTTTTGTGCACGATGCCCATGCCGCCCTCTTGGGCGATTGCAATCGCAAGACGCGCCTCGGTGACGGTGTCCATCGCAGCCGATACCAGTGGCAGGTTCAGTGCGATGTTGCGGGAGAAACGGGTGGCGAGGCTGGTGTCCTTAGGAAGGACTTGGGAGAACGCTGGAACCAACAACACATCGTCGAAGGTCAGCGCTTTGCCGAGAAGGCGCATGTCAAAGCTCCAAAAGTCGGATTGTACCCGTGACAACACAGCTTCTTTTCGCGAGAAACGCTAAACTGGCCCCATGCATTTCTCTAAATTTCTTGTTGCGCTCCCCTTGGCACTCGCAGCCTCGATGGCCACAGCACAGTGGCAATGGCTGGACAAAGACGGCAGAAA
>JAIXVK010000477.1 GCA_027483085.1 Comamonadaceae bacterium
GCGGTCGCCCTTGCGCAGGGCCCGGTGAAAGTCGATGTCGCCGGCAAAAATCTCAGCGACTTGCGTGGCTACCGAGTCCGGCAAGCGGGCGTCGTCAGTCGCCGCAAACAAGGAGCTGTTAATGACGCCGCTGGCGAGCCGTGTGTTGGCCACCAGGGGCAGTGTTTCTGTGCGGGCCCTGAAGCCGCCCGCAGTTTTTTCGATGGTCAGGCGCTTGAAGGTGCCGTCGTCGTTCGGGCTCCAGCGTGCGCTGAGCTTTTCCAGGCCTTGTTGCGCGTTGACTTCGGCAGTGACGTTGCGGCCACCGCGGCCCAGCAGTGCAGACTGGCTTTGGCTGTCAGCGCGTAAAAATGCAGCGGCTTGCGGATCGACCACGCCCAAGCGCTTGAGCAAAGTGTCTGCAGTGTCGCTCGAGCGGGTGGTCTCAGAACGATACAAGCGCATGGCCTGATCGCTGATGTCGTTTCCGTAGGCCGTTAGCGATTCACTTTGCACCACTTCGACCACGGTGCGTACCGGCAAATCCGAGGCATCAGGCGCCAATGTGGCGACCGCGAAGGTGGCGCCCGTGCCGCCGATCAGCAGGGCAGCAATGGCGCCTGTAATTTGTTTGGGATACAGCTGGATGAAGGCCGTGGCACGCGCCACGCACAACTCAACAGCCTGGTTCAGTCCATGCTTCAAATCAAAGACTCCGGTGTGGGGGATGCGGCCCGACTAAAATCCAGCCGCTGGCAACGAAAGCGTTGCGCAAAGGAGCCGGCAGTATAGCCGCCGCGCCTGTTTCGGCCACAAGAAAAACCCTTATGAATCAAGCCTTAAGCCCCCAATTAGTTGTAAGCGATCGTGTGCGCGAGGCCCTTGCGGTCACCCTGCGCGGTGTGGAAGAACTGCTCCCGCAAGACGAATGGGTGAAAAAGCTCGCCAAGTCGGAAGCCACCGGCAAACCGCTGCGCATCAAGCTGGGGTTGGACCCGACAGCGCCTGACATCCACATCGGCCACACCGTGGTGCTGAACAAGATGCGCCAGTTGCAAGATCTGGGCCACACGGTCATCTTTTTGATCGGTGACTTCACCAGCATGATCGGCGACCCGTCCGGCCGCAACAGCACGCGCCCGCCGCTCACCGCCGAGCAGATCAAGGTGAACGCCGAGACCTACTACCGCCAGGCCAGCTTGGTGCTGGACCCTGCAAAAACCGAGATCCGCTACAACAGCGAATGGAGCGACCCGCTGGGTGCGCGCGGCATGATCCAGCTGGCCAGCCGTTACACCGTGGCCCGCATGATGGAGCGCAACGACTTCCACGACCGCTTCCACGCAGGCACCCCGATTGCGGTGCACGAATTCCTCTATCCGCTGATGCAGGGCTACGACTCGGTGGCGCTGGAGAGCGACCTGGAGCTGGGCGGTACCGACCAGAAGTTCAACCTGCTCATGGGCCGCACCCTGCAGGCCGAATACGGCCAGGAGCCCCAGTGCATCTTGACCATGCCGTTGCTCGAAGGGCTGGACGGCGTGGAGAAGATGTCCAAGAGCAAGAACAACTACATCGGCATCTCTGAAGAGCCCAACACCATGTTCGCCAAAGTGTTGTCTATCTCCGACGTGCTGATGTGGAAGTGGTACACGCTGCTCAGCTTCAAGAGCGAGGCGGAGATTGCTGCGCTGAAGGCCGAAGTCGAGGGTGGGCGCAACCCCAAAGATGCCAAGGTGGCGCTTGCCAAAGAAATCACGGCGCGCTTCCATAGCGCCGCCGCGGCCGATGCGGCAGAGCAGGATTTCATCAACCGCAGCAAAGGCGGTATTCCTGACCAGATCGACGAAATCACCTTGCCAGTGGGCGAAGGTGGCGCAGCGGTGGGCATTGCCGCGCTGCTGAAGTCTGCGAACCTGGCCGCCTCCAGCGGTGAAGGCAACCGCCTGATTGACGGTGGCGGTGTGCGGGTGGACAGCAATGTGGTGAGCGACAAGGGCCTGAAGCTCGGCGCGGGCACCTACGTGCTGCAAGTGGGCAAGCGCAAGTTTGCCCGCGTGACCCTGGCCTGAGTCCGGGCCTAGCGCTTCTCCAGCAAGCGCACCATCTCTGCGTAGCCATAGCTGCGCGCCAGATCCAGCGGCGTTTTGCCGTGGCGGTCCGTGAGTTGCAAGTTAGCGCCTGCTTCCACCAAGGCCCTAAGTGTGGCTTGGTGACGGGCGCCTCCGTTGCCCAGAACGATGGATTCGACGGCTGCGGTCCAGTGCAGGTTGTTTACATGGTCCAGCGGGGCGCCGGCGGCAATCAGCTGGCGCACCACGCCGTCGTGGCCCAGGTGGGCGGCCGCAATCAACGCTGTGCCCTCAAAACGGCTGGTCACCAGCTTGGCGCTGGCGCCTAGGCTCAGCAGGGTGCGCAAAGTTTCCTCGTCATCGGCCACTGCGGCGATGGTGACGGCGTCGTACCGGTCATTTTCCAAAGCGCCGGTGTCAGCGCCAGCTTGAATCAAGGCGCGCACCGCCGCGCGCTGTTTGGCAAAGGTGGCCACATGCAAGGGCGTGCGTCCATAGGCATCGCGCTGGTTGATGTCGGCTTTGGCGCTCAGCAGCTGCGTGAGTGTGGCCATATCGCCCCGCGCCGCCGCGTGCAGGCCGCGGTAGGCCGCTGTCTCGGCGGCCGTGGGCGCTACCTGCGCCTGAGATAGCGGCAGCCATGCCATGCCCGCCAGTAGCAGGGCGAATCGAAGGGTCCGGAGAAGCCGGGTGCTACCGGGGTTTGACATGGTGCTTTACCTTTCTAATGCTATAAAAACAGGAGCTGCTTGCGCAATATCCACGAGGGCTAGAGCTTCATTTACTTCAATGAATCCTTCACCTTGTCCAGAGCAGTCATGGCGCACTGCTCATCCAGGTGGCCGCCGGGTGCGCCGCCTACGCCTACCGCACCGATGACTTCGTTACCCACCTTCACCGGCACACCGCCACCCACCAGCAAGAAACCGGGGATGTAGACCAGATTAGCCGCGGCCGGGTTCTTCTGGGCGCCTTCCATCATGGCCAGGGTGGTGTTTTTGGCGGAGGCGGAGGTAAAGGCTTTTTCCTGGCTGGCGGCCAGGGTGTGCGGGCCGGCATTGTCCGCGCGTTGTAAGGCGCGCACGCTGCCGGCGCGGTCCACCACCGTCGCGGTCACGGCATAGCCGTTGGCGGAGCAGGCGGCCACCGTGGCGGTGGCAATCTGGTTGGCCAGTTCCAGGGACATGTTGCGCTCGGTGCGCACGGCTTGCGCGCTGGCTGCGCCGGCAACGGTGGAAAGAATCAAAGCGAGGAGGTGGGAAGTACGCATGGAATGCTCCGGAAATTGAGGGGTACAAGCGGTTCGATCAACCGTGCAGGTACTGTAAAAATCCGGGACCGATTTGCCCATGCGTACCGCTACGCCCGCGCCTCCGTACAACTACGGAGCGCCCCGACCTTCAGGCGGCGGTGTCTTCGTCCACCAGTGCGGCGTACTGGCGCACCAGCTGCGCCAGCGCATCAATCTCCAGTTTTGCGAATAGGTTGGCTCGGTGGGTTTCTATGGTGCGGGGCGACACGTTGAGTGCGCGGCCGATTTCCTTGTTGGTCAGCCCGGACACGATCAGGCCCAGCACCTCGCGCTCGCGCTCGGACAGTTGCGCGTAACGCTGTCGCGTGACGCGGTCACCCTGGTTGCGTTGGCGGGACTGCACATGCTGGCGCACCGCGGTTTGCAGCGCTTCAAGCAGGCGCTCGTCGTCTACCGGCTTCTCCAGAAACTCGGCGGCCCCGGATTTGAAGGCGCGGCGGCACATGTCGATGGTCCCGTGCCCGGTGAGCATGATGACGGGCTGGTCCACCTTTTGTTCCTTCAGGGTGTCGAGCACCGTCAACCCGCTGATGCCGGGCATGCGTACATCGAGCACGATGGCGCCAATGCTTTCCCGGTCAAAGGTTTTAAGGAACGTCTGCGGGTCGGCCCACGGCTGCACGCGCAAGCCCACAGTGCTGATCAGCAAGGCCAGACTGCTGCGCACGGCCTCGTCATCGTCGATCAGGTGGATCAGGGGAGAAAGCGGTGCGGTCATGGGGCGGGCGTTGCGAGAGGCATCTGCAGGGTGAACTCGGCGCCTTGGGTGGGCCGGTTGGTAGCGCTCAAGTGCGCGCCCATGCCCTGCGCCAAGGATTCGCACAGGCTCAGGCCCAGACCGAGGCCGCCTTCACGCGTGGAAAAGAAGGGCTCAAACACCTTGGCTAATGCGTCTGGCGGAATGCCGGGCCCGGTGTCCTGCACACGCAGCACGCCGTGGGTGGCGGTGTGGCTGAGCACCAGTTGCAGGGCACGCTGCTGCAGCGGTACCTGCTCTATGGCTTGCAGTGCGTTGGTCAGCAGGTTGTGGATGATTTGCTCCAGCGCCACCGGGTCGGCCTGCACCTCCAATGGGGTGCCGTCCACGGTCAGGGTGGGGGTGCAGCGGCTGCGCTGCAGCTCGGGCTCCAGCAGGTAGAGCGCGTGCTGGCAGGCCGCGTGCAGGTCCACGCTTTGTACTGCTGCAGCACTGCCCGGACGCTCCACCGTGCGGCGCAGGCGCCCCACCACATCAGACGCTCTGCGCGCCTGCTGCACCGCCATTTGCATGGCGCTACGGGCGGCACTTAGGTCCGGCTCGGCGTCGTCCAGCAGTCGGCTGGCGGCCTGGGTGTTGGCCAGGATTGCGGTGAGCGGCTGGTTGATTTCGTGGGCCATGCCGGCTGCCAGTTCGCCCAAGGTGTTGAGCCGTGTGCGCTGCCCCACGCGTTGGCGCTCTTCCTCGCGGCGTTGCTGGCTGCGTTGCTGTACCAGCATCCGGCCGCGTAGTAATGCCAGTGCAATGGCGCCGGCGCTGATCAGAATATACGTCCAAGGCAA
>JAIXVK010000333.1 GCA_027483085.1 Comamonadaceae bacterium
CAGCGGCCGGCACGGGCAGCTTTTCTTCTAGCAGCGCGGGGGTGATGAGCGGGCGCACCGCACCGATGCGCACATCGTCAATACGGGTGGTGTCGTGGGTGGTCAGGGCGGCGATGGTGGAGATGGTCATACTATGAATTTGATAGCTGCTCGCGCAGGTAATACGAGCGCTAGAAGGTGATTTGGCTTGTATTTTAGACGGTGCGTAGTTTGGGGCGTTTGAAATAAATTACTGTATAAATTCACAAAGGGACAAAAACCGGACAAATGTCCGGTAGTATTCCCGCCGTATGACAAGCCCAATCACCACCGAAGACAACTCCGCTGCCCTCCAATACTTGCAGGCGGCACGCAAATCTCACTCACAAGCTGACCTCGCCAAGCATCTGAAATTTGGTGAACGTCAGGTACGACGCTGGGAAAAGGGTGAACAACCAATACCAGCCCACGTAGCCGAAGAGCTTCAGCGCCTTCTCGACTTTGGGATTGACTCCAAGCCAACCAGCGACTTCACCTTTATCGATCTCTTCGCCGGTATTGGCGGCATCAGATTGGCCTTTGAAGCGATTGGCGGCGAGTGCGTCTTCACCAGTGAGTGGGACAGCTATGCGCAGAAGACCTACGCCACCAACTTCCCCAGCTCACATGCCATCAACGGAGACATCACCCAGATTGATGCGGAAGATATTCCTGACCATGACGTGTTGCTAGGCGGCTTCCCCTGCCAGCCCTTTTCTATCGCGGGTGTGTCAAAAAAGAATGCGCTTGGCCGTGCGCACGGCTTCGCAGATGAAACACAGGGAACACTTTTCTTTGATGTGGCACGCATCATTGCGAAGAAGCGGCCCAAGGCGTTCATGCTCGAGAACGTCAAGAACCTGCAGTCGCATGACAAAGGGCGCACCTTTGACGTGATTCACCGGACGCTTCGTGATGACCTTGGCTACAACGTTTTCTTTAAGGTGATTGATGGAGCTCACTTTGTGCCGCAGCATCGCGAGCGGATCATCATTGTTGGCTTCAGGGAAGATGTTGACTTTGATTGGGACAAAGTGAAATTGCCCGGGAAAGGAAACGTCACTCTTGGCGAGATTCTTCACAAACCCAAGCTCGAGGCAGCAGCGAAAGTCGATGGCAGCAATTACTTTGACTATGAGAACAAGAAGCTGCTGAGCAAGTACACGCTGACAGACAACTTGTGGACTTACCTGCAGAACTACAAGAAGAAACACCAAGCCGCTGGCAATGGATTTGGTTTTGGGATGGTCAATGAAGGCAGCGTCACACGGACACTTTCTGCACGCTATTACAAGGACGGCTCAGAGATTCTTGTAGCCCAAGGCGATGACAAAAACCCCCGGCGTTTGACCCCTCGGGAATGCGCCAGATTGATGGGATTCCCGGACACCTTCAAGATTCCCGTGTCAGATACGCGCGCCTACAAGCAGTTCGGAAACTCAGTAGTGGTCCCTGTCATGGAGGCTGTTGCGAAGGCGATGCGACCACATATCTGCGGTCCAGTCACAACTGCAAAGTCGAAGAAGCAGTAGTCACTTTCCAAGGAGTTAAACATGCAAACAACATCGCGCATTCCATCACTGCCAAATAAGTCTTACTTTGCAATGAACAGGTGGTTTCAGCAGATGCAACAGGCGGGTCTGCTCTATCACCCTGACGAACGCGCTGAAGAGATCGTTGACATTGAAACGGATGCGCCAATGTTTGACCCAGCTGAATGTGAACTACTTGATGCGCTGATCGACCAAATGTTTGAGGTCCATGGAGATAAGGTTTACGACGTTTGCATAAAGCACGTTCACAAGGCCATGGGCATTAAGCCAGAGTGATTGATATTGTTGACCCTGCTACCCGCAGTCGAATGATGGCGGGTATCAAGTGCAAGGACACCAAGCCGGAGGTTTTCTTGCGAAAAGCCTTGCATGCACAAAGCCTGCGTTACAGGCTTGGCGGCTGCGGACTACCCGGCAAGCCTGATCTAGTCTTCCCATCAAGAAAAGCGGTTGTATTCGTGCACGGGTGCTTTTGGCATCGCTACGAATGCAGGTAATTCAAATGGCCTCAAAGCAATGGCGCTTTTTGGAAAACCAAACTCGACAGAAATGTAAAGCGCGACATGTGCGTGAAAGCAGCATTGAAACAGCTTGGATGGTTAGTCTTTACTGTCTGGGAGTGCGTGCTACGAGAAACAAGGTTTCAGCTTCCCAATGAATCTATAGAGCAACTGCTTCTCGAATTGAAGTCGATTAAATGAGACGAAGGATGGTTTTAAGATCGCCATAAAAAGGGGGAAGAAATGGCGATTGAGACTGTCGAAAAATTGCTTCTGCGTTTTCGTGCACTGGGAGCCGAGCGAGTTTTTTTTAAGAAACTGGCTGAGAACGACAACAGAAAGCAACAAATCTATCTGGGTAGTAGTTTTGCCGCGCTGAGTTTTTTCCCTTATGGGGAAATTGTTGCCTACCCGGATCTGAAGGTACCCAATTTCAAAGCCCCTTTGGATTTTTTTTGGTTTGACGAAAGCACGGTAGAGAAGGCGCGCGGTGCTCAATTAATTCTTTATCCAGCATATCCAGAGGTTCGCCTTTCAGGTTTTTTGACTGGCTGCCGAATAGCGCCAAGTGAACATATGCGCGAAGTACCCGAAGAAAGTCGCCGAGGGTTCGATGGGCGGGTATTGATTTTTGGAACAACGGCAGATGGAAGGACGTTTGCCTATTTGGCCGCCGAGAACACACCTCTTTCCAAAGAGCTACGCGCCCATCCCAGTGCATCCGATGAGCTACTGATCGAACTAACACTCCCAGTTGGCTCTCAAGAAAACAAGCAAAAACTTCTGGACGCTCTGCGGGAGATACATCAGACAGGGCCGCACAGCTCCAAACGTATGTACTCGGATGGGACAGTTAAACCTTATACAGCGCGCAATGGTGGCGGCTATACCTTGGAAGCGCTGCTTGGCATTGCTCCCAATTCTCGAGCAGAGCCCGATTACATGGGCTGGGAAATTAAGGCCTACACGAAATCCCGTGTGACACTGATGACGCCCGAACCGAATGGAGGGTTTTACGGACGAGAAGGTGTCCGCGCTTTTGTTGAAAAGTATGGACATTTGTCAGCTGCTGGGGATAAATACTTCACCGGCGCGCATAAGGTTGATAAACCAACAGAACTGGCTGGAACCACTTTGAAGTTGAGGGGATACAACCCTGATTCACCAGACAAGATGGCGGTAGACGGTGCAATCTATCTTGTGGACGCACTAGGCGAAGAAATCGCAGTGTGGGATTTTTCGAGCCTACTCACACATTGGAATAGAAAACATGCGTTTGCAGCCTATGTCCCTACTGAGAGGTATAGCGCTACTAATGAGTACCACTACAAAAGTCCGATATTGATGGGCGAGCAAACGGATTTCAGTAAATATCTGCAAGCCTTGGCGAGGGGGATGATTGTTTTTGATCCCGGCTCAAAGATCTATGGTCTCGATTCCGAAAAAGCTGGGACAGTAAAAGCCAGAAGCCAATTCAGAATTACGGTTAAGGATTTAAGCAATCTGTATACCCACTTTTCTGCTGAAGATCTGTAGAGAATATGTAACGTGAAATACATCAAACGCTTCCATTTTGATAGCTGCTTGCGCAATATCCACGAGCGCTAGAGCCCTTTTCAGCTCTTAAATCAACCCATGCCGCTCCATCACCTCCCGCCAAGCAGCCAGCTTGCGCTCAAAGCTCCAGCTGGCATTAGCCGGGCTGGTGCTGGGGAGCTGGTAGACGGGCACGCCCAAGGTGCGGGTGTGGCGGGCGTGTTTGAAGCTCTCGCCGCCGTTGTGGGCGATGGCCTGTAGCTGCGGCAGGTGCAGTGCGGCGATGTCGTTGGGCACCGCGTTGCGGATGGCACTGTCCAGGCTGCCTTCGCGCTCGCAGCTGGCGTACACGTCCCACACGCCCAAGCCGCGCTCCAGCAGCCAGGTGCTACGGTTTTCATAGCTGCTATCGCATATTCCATGAGCGCTAGACGGCCAAATGGCTTGCAAAATCTTCCAGAACTGGTTTTGCGGGTGGCCGTAATACTCTTGCGCCTGCAGCGAGCGCACACCGGGAAAGCTGCCCAGTATCAGCACCTTGGTGGCGGGTGACACCAGCGGCGGCAGGCCGGTGAGCAGGGTGGTCATCATGGGGAGATCCTCAAGGGCATTGCTGCGCTATTCTCGTCAATCTATGGCCCGGCTTCCTGCTCTTCCCTCCATGCTTATCTTGAAAACATCGGCTGCACTGTCTGCCCTCGCGCTCTCTGGCGTGGCGCACGCCCAAGTCTTTACTTTCAAAGACTGGGCGGTGGCCTGCGACAACACGCGCCACTGTGAGGCCGTCGCTTACCAAAGCGAGGAATCGGGCTCCGCGCCTGTGGTGCTTTGGTTGTCACGCGACGCGGGCCCGGATACGCCAGTGCGCGTGCAGGTGGACATGGATGAAAGCGAAGACCCCCAACAGCTGACTTTGCGTCTTGGTACGACCACCTTGAAGGGCATCTCCCGCGGGCAAGACCTGAGCCCGGCCCAGACCCGGCAGTTGCTGGCGCATGTGCTGGCCGGGCAAACACTCACGCTTGCAGATGGCGCCAAACGGTGGGAGTTGTCCTTGGCGGGCAGCCATGCGGCGCTGCTCAAGATGGACGATGTGCAGGGCCGTGTGGGCACACCGGGTGCGCTGGTTCGCAAAGGCAAGAAGCCTGAGGCCACGGTGTTGCCCGCAGTATCCGCGTCAAGGGTGCAGGCCGCCACTTTGCCCAAAACCAGCAAGGCAGATGAAGCGCTGTTGCAGCCCATTCTGAAATCCATCACGCCGCGGGACTGTTGGGACGACTTGCCTGACGACAGTGGCCCTGACACCTCCCTTGTGCGTGTGTCGAGCACGCAGGTGCTGGTGATGCGCGAATGCGGGCGGGGGGCGTACCAAGGCGGGAGCGGCGTTTGGCTGGCCAATAGCAAGCCGCCCTTTGCGGCCAAGCGCTTGGAGTTGCCTTTGCCGCAGGGCAAGACCAGCGACTATGTGATGAACCTCAGCGTTACCGATGGCCGCTTTGCTTCGTATGAAAAAGGCCGTGGTGTGAACGACTGCGGCGCCGGTTACGACTGGGCTTGGACTGCCAAGGGTTTCGCGCTCACTGGCGCCTGGAGCGCGCCACTGTGCCGGGGAATGCTTGGCGGCGGCTACAGTTTGCGAACCTTCACCGCTGACATCGCGCCCTGAACAGGGCTTAAACGAACCGCAGCCTTATTTTTTGGCCAGAGTTTTGCGGGCCTGCTCGATGCCGCCCACGTTCTCGGCTTTGCTGAAGCCCAGGCCCTTGAGCGTGTCCAGCGCAATGCTGCTGCGCCGGCCACTCTGGCAGTACAGCAGCACGGTGTCGTCTTTGCCCACGCCGGCTTTGGCAATCTCTTGGGCGATGTTGCCGTGCTCGATGTTGATGGCGCCTTCCACATGCCCGGCGGCAAACTCTTGTGGGCTGCGCACGTCGATGATGACGTCTTTGGCTTGGGCCGATAGGGCCGCCAAAGACACGGTGAGGGCGAGGGTGAAGTTGGCGACGAGTGTTTTCATATC
>JAIXVK010000096.1 GCA_027483085.1 Comamonadaceae bacterium
TCAATCGTCTCAGTTCGCAAGGTAGTCTGCATGATTAAACAATCCTTAAAACGGCGCGCAGATACTACCCCGCATCCCCTCTATAGGGTTACTGGCTTGTTACTGCGCGTTTTCAGGATGCGGGAAATACATGGGCAGTGCCGCGTGCGGACACCGCTACTCGGGCGCCGACCAATGGGGCATCGAGGCCCGCGCTATGCACATGCACCAGAGTGCCGCCGGCTTCTTCGTCCAGCTGCACCGACAGCTCACACACCGCGCCACAAAAATCCGACTCGACCACAGTGCCCGCACACACGGTGCCAGATCCGGCAGATGGCGGTGTGCTCGCAAAAGGGGTGACGTTGAGCTGCTCGGGGCGCAACAAAATCTGCCCGTCTCCGTGGCGCAAGGTGTCGCCGGTGGGAAGGCGGCCCAGCGCACACTCAGCCCACCCTTGCGACAAGCGCGCATTCAGCACCACCGCCTCGCCCAAAAAGCTGGCGGTGACCGGGTCTTTCGGCCGGAGATACACCTCCAGCGGAGCCCCCACTTGTGCGAGCTGGCCAGCCCGCATCACGGCCACTTGGTCGGCAAATGACAGCGCCTCGGCCTGGTCGTGGGTCACCAGAATGGTGGTGATGCCTGCCGCTTGCAGCAGTTGCGCCACTGCCTTTCGGGTGGACGCACGCAAGCCAGTGTCCAAGGCTGAAAAGGGCTCGTCCAGTAGCATCAGCTTAGGCCGCTGCGCCAGCGCCCTGGCGAGTGCAACGCGTTGCTGCTGACCGCCCGATAGCTCATGCGGGCGGCGCTGCAGCATCGCGCGGTCCAGCGACACCATGTCCATCAGCTCGTCAATGCGCGCCTGGCGATCCGGCGCTGATTTGTCGAGCCCGAAGCCCACGTTGTCCGCCACGCTCAGGTGCGGAAACAGCGCCCCGTCTTGCGGCACATAGCCAATACCGCGGCGGTGCGCAGGCACGATGGCCGGGCCATCGGCCAGCACTTCGCCTTGCAACACGACCCGGCCAGCGTCCGGCGCCTCGAAGCCGGCAATGATGCGCAACAAACTGGTTTTCCCTGAGCCGGAGGGCCCCACGATGGCCGTGCGGCTGCCCCGGGGCACGCTCAGTTGGATGCCTTTGAGCGCGGCGACCGCGCCATACGATTTGTGCACGCCGTGCAGTTCAAGAGTAGTCATCGTCCAGCAACACGTCGGGATTGGATATACAGCAACCAGGTAAGGGGCAGCGACAAGAGCACCATCAGGAGGGCATAAGGTGCCGCGCCCGCGTAGTCGATCTCAGAGCTATGGGCCCAAAAGGCGGTTGCCAATGTTTGTGTGCCGTTGGGCGCGAGCAGCAGTGTCGCGGTCAGTTCGGTCGTGATGGCCAAAAACACCATGGCGTAGCCGGAAGCCGCACCCGGAGCCGCCAGTCGCATGGTGATTTGCCACATGGCCTGCAGCGGTGAGCGGCCCAGGCTGCGGGCCGCCTGCTCCAGCTCCTTGGGCGCCTGGGCAATGCCGGCACGCAGGCTGACCAGCGCACGGGGCAGAAACATCAGGGCATAGGCCAGCATGACCGTGAACACCGTTTGGTACAAAGGCCGCGCCACCCGCACAGTGATGGTGACCAGCGCCAGCGCCACCACAATGCCCGGCAGAGCACCGGCCAAGTAGTTGGCGCCTTCCACCCAGCGTTGCAATTTGCCGGGCGCGCGGATCGACAGCCACGCCATGGGAACCGCAGCCACGGTGGTTAGGGCTGCGCCCAGTCCTGCCAGCAACAGGGTTTGCCATACCGCGGGAAGCAGCTCGGGCAAATTCCACACCGCAGCGCCACCGGCCCATAGCCAACGGCTCAACGTCACCATGGGTACACCCAGGGACAGCAGCGCCGTCACCACGGGCAAGAGCAGGCATAGCAGCGACCAGCGCCCGAGCGCCTGCACCGGTACCTGACGGGCGGAACCCGAGCCGACCCGCGCATAGCGCTCGCGGCCACGGGTGCCGGCCTCCAGGCCCAAAAGCCCGAAGCAGCAAATCACCAGCACGCCGGCCAGCATGTTGGCGGCGGGGCCGTTGTAGGTGCTTTGAAACTGGTCCACGATGGCGGTAGTGAAGGTGTCAAACCGGATGGTGACAAACAAGCCATATTCGGCCAGCAAGTGCAGGCCGACCAGCAAAGCCCCACCCCAGATCGCCAAGCGCATTTGCGGTAGCACCACACGCACAAACACCGCCCACGGGCTCAGGCCCAGGGACGCGGCAGCATCCTCCATGGCCGGGTCCAAGCGGCGCAAGGCGGCCGCAATCGGCAAATACACAAACGGAAAATACGCCGCCACTGAAATCAAAACCGCCGCCCACAGGCCATGCATGCCGGGGGCTACGCTGATCCATGCATAGCTGTGCACAAAGGCCGGCACCGCCAGGGGGGCTGCGGCAATCCACGACCACCAGCGTGCGCCGGGCAGGTCGGATCGCTCGGTCAGCCAGGCCAAGGCCAGCGATAGCACGATACACACAGGCACCGTCAAAACCACCAGCGCCGTGGTGTTGAGCAAGAGCTCACCGACACGGGGCCGAAAGACCAGCGCTGCCACCACATCCCAGCCACTTTGAACGCCTACCCAGACGACAAAAGCCAAAGGCAACAACGCCAATGCCGACACCAGCAAAGCAGCCCCCGCTACCCACGACAAACGCCCCCGGCGCACCATGCGAGCCGGGGGCGCACTCACATGCACCGCAAGAGTGGTCACAACCAGGCTTACAGCAGACCGGCCTGTGTCATCAAGTCGGACACCTTCCGGCTATTGAGCTTGGCCGGCTCCACTTTGGGGGCTTGCAAGTCAGCCAGCGGCACGAGGCTGCGATGCGAAGCCGCACCTTGGCCCACCGCGTACTCATACGAAGAGCCGGTGCGCAAAATCTCTTGGCCGCCCCTGCCGGTGATCCACTTCACGAAAGCCTGGGCCTCGGCTTTGTGCTTGCTGGAGGCCAGCACGCCGCCACCGGAAATGCTGACAAAAGCGCCCGGATCTTCGTTGCGGAAGTAGTGCA
>JAIXVK010000284.1 GCA_027483085.1 Comamonadaceae bacterium
CCATGTGCCTGACGGCAAGGTGCACACCCTCATGGGGCCCAGCGGCTGCGGCAAAAGCAGCGTGCTGGCTGCCGTGTGCGGCACGCTGGATGCCGGCATGCTGTGGGACGGCCGCGTGACGCTCCATGACCAGCGCATCGAGTCTCTGCCGGTGCAGGCGCGCCGGGTGGGACTCTTGTTTCAGGACGACCTGCTGTTTGCCCACATGACCGTGCGCGAAAACCTGCTGTTCGCCGTACCCGCTGGCGAACGCCAAACGCGCGAGCGGGCGGTGGAAGCAGCCTTAGACGATGTGGAAATGCGGGAGTTTTTGCACGCCAACCCCGCCCGCCTCTCCGGCGGGCAACGGGCGCGCGTGGCCTTGGCCCGGGCCCTGCTGGCCCAGCCCCGCTGTTTGCTGCTGGATGAACCCTTCTCCAAACTCGATGCCGCCCTGCGCGAACGCATGCGCGCCCTGGTGTTCGGGCTGGTGGCGCGGCGTGCCATTCCGGCACTGCTGGTAACCCATGATCTGGCCGATGTCGCCGACCCCCAACACCTCACCCGCTTAGACACAGCCGGCGCGGTGTAAGGAAATGCGCGCACCGGCGACCAACCACCTGACCGCTTCACCGTAGACTCGCCGCATGCCCCACACCTCCACCGCCCCTTGGCTCCGCCTTGCCCTGACCGGCCTTCTGGCATTCGCCTGTAGCCTGGGCATAGCCTTCAACGCGGCAGCGCAATCCACAACACCCGCCGCCGCGGGATCGACAGCCATTGCCAATGGCAACCGGCTGCAATTGCCGGCGGTCTATGCCAATGGGCAGCGCTTCAGCACCCAAGCGCTGGACGGCACCGTCACGGTCGCCTTTTTCTGGAACACCGACTGCGCCGTCTGCCGCGACAGCCTGCCCGAATTGCGCGCCAACCTGAATGGCTGGAAAAACAAGCCCTTCAGCCTCTTGCTGGTCAACCTGGACCGCAAAGCCAGCGATTGGCAAACCTATGAAAAGCTGGTGGGCCAGACCCAGATGAACGCCAAAGGCCTGCTATCGGTGCGCATGGAAGAAGAGCTTCCCGCCGGCACCCGTTTGCCGCTGACCCTGCTGATCGATAGCAAGGGCCGGGTATTGCAGCGATTTGAAGGTCGCCTGGCCCCCGAGGTGTGGGACGGCGTCGCCGACCTGCTGCCCTGAGCCGCCATGCTGGACCGTTTTGCCACGCCCTTGCTGCGCACGCCCCTGCAGGCCATGGCACGCCTGCTGGTGCGTGCTGGCGTGGGTGCGAATGCCGTCACGCTGGCAGGATTTGGAGTCGGCCTTGTTGCTGCAATTTTGATAGCTAATGGCGCATATTCTGCGGGCGCTATCGCCCTTTTAACCTCCAGACTGCTGGATGGACTGGATGGTGCGGTGGCCCGCGAAACCCAGCCGACGGATGCGGGCGGTTTTCTCGATATCTCGCTGGACTTTTTGTTTTACGCCAGCATTCCGCTGGCCTTTGCGGTGGCAGAGCCCAGCACCAACGCCCTACCCGCAGCCGCTCTGCTGGCCGCCTTTATTGGCACCGGCAGCAGCTTCTTGGCTTTTGCCACCTTGGCCGCTAAGCGCGGCATGGATAACCTCGCCTACCCCGACAAATCGTTTTACTTTTTGGGTGGCCTGACCGAAGCCACCGAAACACTGGCCTTTTTTGTGGCCATGTGCCTTTGGCCTGCGCACTTTGCGACCTTGGCCTACCTGTTCGCCGCGCTGTGTGCGGTGACCACTGCCACCCGCATCTGGTGGGGTTGGCGTACTTTTTCTTGAAAGAAGCCCTATGAAGGCATCCAAACTCCTGGTGCTGGCCCTGATCGGGCTGGCAATTACCAGCTTCGTCGTGTTGGACTTGGGTCGCTACCTGAGCCTGGACGCTCTGCGCCAGAGCCAAGCCTCGCTAGCAAGCGCTTACGCAGAGAACCCGTGGTCTCTGCGCGCCGGCTTTTTTGCGGTGTACGTGGCGGTAGCCTCGTTGTCGCTGCCGGGCGCGGCCATCCTCACGCTCGCGGGGGGCGGGGTGTTCGGCTTGGGATGGGGCTTGTTGCTGGTGTCGTTTGCCTCAAGCGTCGGGGCGACGGTGTCGTTTCTGGCTGCGCGCTTCGTGCTGCGCGACGCGGTACAAGCCCGCTTCGGAAGCCGGCTGACCGAGATCAATCAAGGCATTGCCCGGGACGGTGCGCTCTACCTGTTCAGCCTGCGGCTGATTCCGGTCGTGCCCTTTTTTGTGATCAACCTGCTGATGGGCTTGACCACCCTGCGCACACGCACCTTTTACTGGGTGAGCCAACTCGGCATGCTGGCCGGCACTGCTGTTTATGTGAATGCCGGCACCCGGCTGGCAGAACTGCAGTCGCTCAAGGATGTCGCAAGCCCTGAGGTGCTGGGCGCGTTTGTACTGCTCGGCCTATTTCCCCTGATCGCCAAGGCCCTCATGAACCTGGTGCAAAAACGCAAGGTCTACGCCCGCTGGAAGTCAGTGCGCCCCACAACTTTTGACCGCAACCTCATCGTCATCGGCGGGGGCGCGGGCGGGCTGGTGTCGGCCTACATTGCAGCGGCAGTCAAAGCCAAGGTCACACTGGTGGAAGCCCACAAGATGGGCGGCGACTGCCTGAACTATGGCTGCGTGCCCAGCAAGGCCCTCATCAAAAGCGCCAAGCTGGCGCACCAGATGCAGCATGCCGAGCGCTATGGTTTACATAGCACCCCGCGCACATCTGACGAGCGCCAGAGCCTCTTTTCGTTCAAAAAGGTGATGCAGCGCATTCACGAGGTGATTGCTGCCATCGAGCCGCACGACAGCGTGGAGCGCTACACCGGCCTGGGGGTGGAAGTGCTGCAGGGCTACGCCAAGATCATCAACCCGTGGACGGTGGAGATCGCGCTTAACGACGGCGGCACACAGACCCTGACCACCCGCAATATCGTGATCGCCGCAGGCGCCCGCCCCTTTGTCCCGCCCCTGCCGGGTCTGAATGAGGTGGGCTATGTCACCAGCGACACGCTGTGGGACGAGTTCGCCAAGCTGGACGAGGTCCCCAAGCGCTTGGTGGTGTTGGGCGGCGGGCCGATTGGCTGTGAACTGGCACAA
>JAIXVK010000643.1 GCA_027483085.1 Comamonadaceae bacterium
ATGTAGCTGACACCAAGCACCGTACCCGGAACTGCAAAGGTCAAGAGTGCAGAGAACTCGAAACTCGCTTTGCCCCTGAATTCCGCGCGCGCCAGCAACCAGGCAATCAGCAGGCCGAGGCCCGCGCACAAAGGTGCCGCCATAGCCGCCAACGACACGGTGGTGAATAGCGAGTTCCAGGCAGTACCAGCCCAGACGACACCGTACTCTCCCCATTGCACATCAAAGGCAGTTCGGAAGTGATTCAGAGTGAGCGTGTAGTCACGCCCCCACGTCTGGACGAAACCACCGGCGAAGGCAAAGAGGTACACAACCAGTGTGAACACCAGCCAGGGACCTGCCACACCCAGGCATAGCTTGCGGATACCTGCGGGGAGGGGCATGGGCAAACCGGCATCGCCCTTGCCGGCAACCGTGGTGAAGCTGCCTTTGCCAAGAACCCTGCGCTGGATGAAGAAGACTGCAAGTGCAAACACCGTCAGGATCAGCGACAAGGCTGCGGCCATTCCCGGGTCCAGGGACGCTCCCACAATGGCAAAGAAGATCTCTGTCGACAGCACGGCGAACTGCCCGCCGACTACGATCGGGTTCCCGAAGTCCGCCATGCTCTCGATGAATCCCACCAGAAATGCATTGGCCAAGCCCGGCTTGAGCAAAGGCAGGGTTACTGTCCAAAAAGTCTGCATGCGACTGGCGCGTAGGGTCTGGGAGGCTTCCTCCATGGAAGGGCTCACGCCCTGCACCACACCGCGCATGATCATGAAAGCAATAGGGGTGAATGCGAACAACTGCGCCAGCCAAACACCGAAAAAACCATAAAACCAGCGGGTTGGTTCAATGCCAAAAGCCCACTCTAGGAATTGATTGAATAGCCCGGCACGCCCGAACAGCAAAATCAGCCCCAAGCCCACCACAAACGGCGGAGTGATGATGGGCAACATGGCCAGAATGTTGAGCGGCTTGGCGAGTGCTTTTGCTTCCCGCTCCGCCCAGAGTGCGATTAAGGTGCCCAGGAACGTGGTCCCCGTGGCGGTGAGCAGTGCGAGGCCCAGTGTGTTCCAGGCCACACCGCAGCGGCCTTGGCCACTGATGCATCCAAGCCCCCAGATGCGCGCAGTGCCTATCCGGTCCCAAAGGGCGCCCATGGAGAAAAGTCCCTCGTCGTTGAGCACGCTGCCTATCAAGGACTTGAGAACCGGGTACACAACAAACAGCGCCAGCAAGGCGGTACAACACAACACGGCTCCTGCTACGAATGCGTCACCCTTGAATCCTCCTAGACGTGCTACGCCGATGGAGAGCAGTGCCAGCAGGCTCACTATCAACACCATGGCGCCCCACCCCATGCCTGGCTGGGTGTAGTCCGTGGCGCCTGCCAATGCAGTGAGCCAATCCCAAGTCCACCCCACCATACCGATGGCAAATCCGCTGATGACCAGCCCTGCCAGACCCAGGCCAGCGCCGCAGCACAACAACAGACCTTGGTGGCGCGGTGTGCTGGCGAATACGGCGGAGGCTGACAGTAGCAGTCCCACGATGCCGATCCCTAGCCAAGGGTGGGCATGACTCGTCATGTGAGTCCAGCCGTTGGCACTGGCAGCGGCACCCCAAAGGCCGGGCAGGGCCTCCCACAGGCCACCGCGTTGAAGAAAATACCAAGGGAGCAGCACAAAGGCCGCAGCGCCCAGAGCGGCCCAAAGAGCAATGACGCGGCGTGTTCGCCGCGGGTGAAAAGTGTTCATATCATCCAGCGTGAGGCAGGGCCCGGCCTGCTGCAGAACGCAGCGGCGGGCGAGTTGGCAGGGAATGCGGGATTAGCGGGACTGGCCGTTCACATCGCGTTCCCAACGCTGGATCAGACGCTTGCGCTCTGCGGACTGGCCGTATTTGGCATAGTCGTAGTCGATCATCTTGATCTTGCGGAAGTCCGGTACGCGCGGGTCCACCTTGGTTTCCCGGTTGGAGGGCAGCTGGAACTGCAGCGTGGCAGCGCCCAGAGCCTGTGCGCCCGGCGTCAAAGCCCAGTCATAAAACTTCTTGGCCGCTTCCAGGTTGCGCGCACCGCGCACGATGGACATCGAGCCGATCTCCGCTCCTGTGCCGTCGGACGGTGTGATGGTCTCCAGGGGGAAGCCTTGGGCTTTTTCACCGGGACCATCGTGCACAAAGCTGATGGAGATCGCAGCTTCGCCACGTGCCACGGCCTTGATGGGCCCTACGCCAGAGCGTTGGTAGGCGGCAATGTTTTTGTGCAGTTTGGCCAAATAGTCAAAGGCCTTGTCTTCGCCCATCAGCTGCACGAGAGTGGCAATCATGGTGTATGCCGTACCGCTGGAGGACGGGTTGGCGGATTGGATTTCGCCTTTGTACTCAGGCTTGATCAGATCAGCCCACGTCTTCGGGATGGGCAGCTTCTTCTTGGCAATCAGCTCGGTGTTGTATCCAAAACCCAAAGGTCCGGAATAAATGCCTACCGTCTTGTAGCCGGACTGTGCGGCCTGCTTTTGCGCCCAGTCGTACAACTTTGGCAGCAGGGGTGACTTGTATTCTTGAGTCAGGTTTTGTTCGGCAGCCACCAAGTGCGGGTCGCCCGTGCCTCCAAAAAAGATGTCAGTTTTGGGGTTTGCTTTTTCGGCCATGAGTTGCGCGACGGCTTCACCTGAGCCCTTGAGCGTCATGTTGACCTTGATGCCCTGGCTCTTCTCGAAGGTCACGGCAATCATGTTGCACCAGGGCGCTTGGCCCGAGCAGATGATGTTGACCTCGCTGCCGGATTGGGCATAAACGCTGGCTTGAGAGAGCGCGATACATGCAGCGGCGATCAGGTGGGTTTTCTTCATGAAAGTCTCCTTTAGTGTTGGACCAGGGGTTCGAGTGAGTTGGAAAAAATGGAGGGCAACAGCACGCTGACCCCCTGTACTGACAAAAACAAACTGACCGGAGCACCGGTGATATAGGCTGCACCTTGCGACGGAATCAATACCAATATCTCGCCCAGGGCGGTGTGCACGCACACCTCAGTGGTGGAGCCTAAAAAGGCGCTCCGCAAGACTTTGCCCGGCAAGCCTGCCGAACTGGCCGGTCCGATACGCCAGGCGTGCGGACGCACGACGATACGCACAGCGCCACGACGAAGTCCTGGGTGAGGACCGATCTGCAAAGGGCCCAGATGCACGAGGCCCCCGGTGTCCACTTCTGCGTCAAAAGTGGCAGCGTCACCCATGAAGGCAGCAACGAACTCTGACAAGGGGCGTTCATACAGATCCCGCGGAGATCCGATTTGCACAATCCGGCCTTCTTGCATGACGACAACGCGGTCACTGACAGACATGGCTTCTACATGGTCGTGGGTGACATACAGCACCGTCAGTTCCAGCCTCTGTTGCAAGGCACGGATGTCTTCACGGATATGACGTCGCAAGTTGCTGTCGAGGTTGGAGAGGGGCTCATCCAGCAACAAGATGCGGGGCTGCAATGCGAGTGCGCGGGCCAATGCCGTGCGCTGTTGCTGGCCACCGGACAACTCATGCGGCATGCGATCTTCCAAGCCTTGCAGACCGACCAGCGCGAGGGCATGGGCACTACGCTCGCGTTGGCTCGCCGCTGACAGGCCTTGCATGCGCAAGCCATAGCAGACGTTTTCTTCCACGCTCTGATAGGGAAACAGGGCGTAGCTCTGAAACACCAAGCTGAGGTCCCGTTGTTCGGCGCTCTTTGAAGTAACGTCTTCCCCGTGAAAAATCAGCTGCCCTTCGTCGGGTGTTTCCAGCCCGGCCACCAGGCGCAACAGCGTGGTTTTGCCGCATCCGGAGGGGCCGAGAAGAGTCGTCAACCGCCGATCCGGGATATGCACATCCACTCCGTGCAGAGCCCGGTAACCATTGGCATAGGTTTTCGTCACCCCGCGGA
>JAIXVK010000317.1 GCA_027483085.1 Comamonadaceae bacterium
CTCAAATTGTCACAGCGATGTGATCTACGCATTGACGCGTCACTTTTCTATCAACTAGGCTCCCTCGAAACAAGCCTGACCATATTGGCTGCTTCAAACGTGGAGCCCCACAGGAGCCAGTCCTTGCACCCATCCCGCCAGCCGCGTCTCGCGCAATCGTTGATCCTCGCCGCTACTCTCTTGTGCTTGGCAGTTTCGATGGCTTGCTGGTTTGTTTATTTCACGGTGTATTGGCCGTACCGCGAGCTGTTCGACGAAACGGGGCGCTATTTTGATGCGCAGAACTCGGTCGTTTACCAAGAGCAAAGTGGCTTGTTGATATGGCCTGCTTTGGCTTTATCCATATTGACGATCCTGCTTGGCGTTGCCTGGCGGGCACTCCGCAGCGCTAGCGCTCCGCTCAATTAATAGCCAAACAAGCCTCTAGCCCTCGTATTATTTGCGCCTAAAGCTATCAAATAAATAGCAAGCCTTCAATCCACCCGCTCCCCATAGCGCTGCGCCAGCACTGCGCAAACCATGAGCTGGATCTGGTGGAAGATCATCAGCGGCAGCAGCATCATGCCCACCTGCGGGGCGGCGAATAGCACCTTGGCCATAGGGACACCGCTGGCCAGGCTCTTCTTGGAGCCGCAAAACACGATGGTGACCTCGTCCTCTTTGGAGAAACCGAGTTTGCGGCTGGTCATGGTGGTAATCCACAGTACGAGCGCCAGCAACACGCAGCAAGCCACAGTGAGCACCAGCAACATGGGCAGGGGTACCCGGGTCCACAGCCCCTCGATCACTGCGGCACTGAAGGCGGTGTAGACCACTAGCAAGATCGAGCTCTGATCCACCATGCGCAAAGTAGCGGCGTGCTTTTTGACGAAGTTGCCAATCACAGGCTGCATGAGTTGACCCAGGGCGAAGGGCAACATCAACTGCTGCATGATGTGCAACACCGCATCCCAGGTGCTGGTGCCCGCCACTTCTCCGGGCACTATCAACAAGCTCACCAGCAAGGGCGTCAAAAACACCCCGATCAAGCTGGAGGCTGAAGCGCTGCACACAGCTGCGGCCACATTGCCCCGCCCCATGCCGGTAAACGCGATAGCCGATTGCACCGTGGCCGGCAAAACGCACAAAAACAGCATGCCCAACGCCAGCTCAGGGTTCAAAAACCAGCCGAACACCGGTTTGAGCAACACCCCCAGCAAAGGGAACAGGGCAAAAGTAAACGCCAGCACCAGCAAGTGCAGCCGCCAATGGCTCAAGCCCGCCACCACGTTGGCGCGCGATAGCTTGGCGCCGTGCATAAAAAACAGCAAGGCAATGGCTGCGGTGGTAAGCCACTCAAAACCCTGTGCCACTGCGCCGCGAGCGGGAAGCAAGCTGGCCAATGTGACCACGGCGATCAGGATGAGGGTGAAGTTGTCGGGGAGAAAGCGGGGTCTTTGCATGGGTGCAGAGCATACATGTGCAGAAATGCATGCACGCATACGCTACCATGTTTTGCGCTCCTATCAGGCAGACCAAGGAACTCGCTCCATCAGCTGACAAGGGGAATCTCTATTCAGCGGGAGCTTCGGTATTCGCTGGGCGACACACCGACCTTGGTGCGGAAAAAGCGCGAGAAATGGCTCATATTCACAAAGCCATGGGACATGGCAATCTGCGTGATCGACTCGGGCTTGCGGGCCGGGTTGGTCAAGCTGTGGAGCACCGCATCCAGCCGCTGGGCGGCGATGTATTCCTTCAAGGTCTGGCCTTCGTTTTCCCAGAGCTGCTGGAGGTAGCGCGTGGAAACACGCAGAGCCGCCGCAATGTGCGCCACACTGAGAGTGTCGTGGTTGAGGTGCTGCTGGATGTACTGCTTGGTCAGGAAAATCAAGCGTTCCTGATGGTCGGTGTGGTGAATGGGCTGTTGTTGCAAAGTCTCTTGCAGCACCGCCGAGAGCAGCATTGACAAATTTTTCAGCGCCGGGTCTGCACTGCTATGGGACACCTCAACGCGTTTTCGGTGCAGCTCATTGGCATAGGCGGCAAGCAGCGAAGCCATGCTATTGCCACGCCCCAGGGGCTGGGCAACCATTCGCTTCAAAATTGTGGGGCTGCAACCCAAGGCATCTGCCGGCAAGCGGAAGCTGGCAACCTCCATGCCCTGCGGGATGTGGAGGCTGTAGGGCTGCTCGGTCACGCAAATGGAGAAGTCTCCCGCCTGCATGGCGCAGTGCCGGTCTCCTTGAGCCACACGCATTTCGCCGTGCAGCATCAGGTTCAGGATCACCGCGCCAGGCGCCTCCCGGCTGACCGAGGTTCGATGCCGCTGCACATTGAGGGCCCGGTGCACCCGGATATGGGTTGCTGCACCATACGTAGACGAATACCCGTCCATGGCGCAGAGAAAGTCGCTGGCCGAGTCCGCCCGGCAATCCAGCTCGACGATGTGCTCGCGCACCACGTCGTTCCAATGCTGCATGCGCGCTCCGGGTTGCAGTTGTGCCGTGTCCACATGGACATGGCGAACCGTACTGGGGCGCAAAACGAGGTCGGTATGCATGATTTTGGTGCCAGACCCACAAAAAAAGGGACTGCCCGACAGCAAGCAAGATGTGCGCCGATTTATGGGCCAGCACATTTTTTGTTCGGATATTGCACAGCGCACGCCCCCCGGGTGGCGGAGGATTCATCCCATCGAGCCGTACTCGACTTTCCCCCACCAACCTGGAGATTTACATGAGCCCATCCGTTCACAGCAAATACAAAGTCGCCGCCGTTCAGGCCGCCCCCGAATTCATGGACCTGGAGAAAGGCGTCGTCAAAGCCATCCGGCTGATCGAAGAAGCCGCTGCCGGGGGCGCCAAGCTGATCGCCTTCCCGGAGGTGTGGCTGCCCGGCTATCCTTGGTGGATCTGGCTGGACTCCCCCGCGTGGGGCATGCAGTTTGTGCAACGGCACTATGAAAACGCGCTGGTGATCGGCAGTGAGCCATGGCAGCGTTTGTGCGCCGCCGCCGCGAAAAACGACATCTTTGTGGTGCTAGGCTTCTGCGAGCGCGCCGGCAGTTCGCTGTACATCGCGCAGGCCATCATCGACGACAGCGGCAAGCTGATTGCCACACGCCGCAAACTCAAACCCACCCACGCAGAACGCACGGTGTATGGCGAAGGGGACGGCAGCCACCTCGAGGTACACGACACCAAACTCGGCAAGATGGGCGCTTTGTCGTGCGCGGAACACATTCAGCCGCTGTCCAAATACGCCATGTATTCGCAAAATGAGCAAATCCATATTGCGGCCTGGCCGAGCTTTTCGGTCTACCGTGGCGCTGCCTTCCAGTTGAGTGCCGAGGCCAATCTGGCTGCTAGTCAGGTATATGCATTGGAGGGCGGCACCTACGTGTTGGCACCTTGCGGCGTGGTATCCAAGGAGATGCTCGACATGCTGGCAGACACGCCCAACAAGCGCCAACTGCTGCTTGAAGGCGGTGGATTTGCACAGATTTTCGGACCCGACGGCCGTCCCTTGTGCGAACCGATTCCGGAAAATCAAGAGGGTTTGCTGTACGCGGATGTAGACCTGGGCTTCATCGGCGTTGCGAAAGCAGCCTATGACCCTTGCGGGCACTATTCCCGCCCGGATGTGGTCCGCCTGCTGCTGAACAAGAAACCCCATGCACGGGTGCACGCATTCGACCCTGAGTTCACTGAGACCAGCGAAGCGGAAGTCGCCGCGGAATAAGTCCGGCGTGCTCGGCCGCCTTGCATGCGGCGGCCGAAAGCCGTGCCCTCTCTCATTTTTTGACTTCTCAGAAGCCACCTGCAGGCGCTAGGCGCCCTGCATGGTGGCACGCGCTGTTTGCATTCATGAACACCTCTACCCTGACGCTCATTGCGAGCTCTATTTTTCCGGTTTTACTCACGTTTGCATTTGGAATCCTAGCAGGCAAGTGGAAACATTTTTCCGAGGCAGACGCCGAGAAGATCAACCGCCTGATCCTGCTGTACACCCTGCCTCTGGGCCTATTCTTCGGGATGATGCATATCCCCAAGCAAGTGCTGCTCGGCATGGGGCCCCAGTCTTTTTGGCTGGTGTTGGCGCTTGCGCTTGCCTATGGCATTCCCTGGCTGGTAATGCGCCATCTTTTGAGGCGCGGACTCGCAGAGAGCACGTTGCAGGCCATGGTGATGGGCACGCCAAGCATCTTGTTCATTGGTTTTCCTATCCTGACACCGCTGTTAGGCCCCGCGCCCACCACCTTGTTGGTGGTGGTGTCCGGGCTGATCCAGAATTTGCTGGTATTGCCGGTGACCTTGGTGTTGATGTCCATGGCCACCGACCCGGCAGGCCACGCAGCCTCATTCACTACCCACGTCAAGACAGTCGTGAAGCACCCCATTGTGGTGGTGCCGGCGCTCTCGCTGCTCCTGGTGTTCCTTGAAATCAAGCCGCCTGAGTGGTTGATTCAGCCCGCGCAGTTGCTCGGCCAGGCCACAGGCGGGCTGGCCATATTTTCGGCAGGTGTGGTGCTGCAGGCACGCAGCATCATGTTCAGACCCAGCACCATTTACCCGGTATTGGTGCGCAATGTGTTGATTCCGAGCCTGTGCTTCGCAGGCTTGAAGGCTTTCGGCGCCAGCCCCACCCTGACCCGGGAAATCGTCTTGACGATGGCCATCCCGACCGGCTCGATTGCGCTGGTCGTGGCCATGAAATATAAGACCATGGAGGGAGAGGTTGCCTCTTCGGTGGCCTTGAGCACAATGGCCGCGTTGGTCACGATGGGCGCATTTGTGGCGTTGACAGCGTAAGCGGGCGGGGTGGCGGATCTTGGACAGATAATCCACCGGCGCGGCCCGGAAGCCGCTGCCAAACCAAACCAGCCCGAGAAGACATTTATGCATCGCGTCGCCATCAGCAGCACCGGAATCTTCACCCCGCCCGAGATCATTACCAACGCAGAGTTGGTGGCCTCCTACAACGCTTATGCGGCCCTGCAAAACGCTCGCCATGCTGATGCAATTGCTGCGGGCACCCAAGTAGCGCTCACGGACTCCAGCGTCGAGTTCATCGAAAAAGCCTCAGGCATCCAGCGCCGCTATGTAATGGAAAAAACCGGTGTGCTGGACCCTGAGCGCATGCGCCCGCACTTCACGCCCCGGCCTGACACCGAAATTTCGCTGATGGCCGAAATTGCCGTCAAAGCCTGCCAGAACGCGCTCACAGCTGCCAGTAAAACCGCCGCCGATGTGGACGGCGTGATTTGCGCCAGCGCCAACATGCAGCGCCCCTACCCGGCCATGGCTATCGAAATCCAGACCGCTTTGGGCGTGCAGGGCTACGGTTTTGACATGAACGTGGCCTGTTCTTCCGCCACCTTCGCGCTGGAGCAAGCGGTGAACGCCGTGCGCTGCGGCAGTGCCCGTGCGGTGCTGGTGGTGAACCCGGAAATCACATCCGCCCACCAGGCATGGATTGACCGGGACTGCCATTTCATCTTTGGCGATGTGTGCACCGCCAGTCTGGTGGAACGGCTGGACCTCGCACCCGCCGGTAGTTTTGAGGTGCTGGGTACCAAGCTGCTGAGCACTTTCAGCAACAACATCCGCAACAACAACGGCTTCATGTCGCGCTCGGAAGACCGCAACCCGGACGACCGTGATCAGCTCTTCCGCCAGGAAGGCCGCAAAGTGTTCAAAGAGGTGTGCCCCATGGCTGCCGAGCACATCGAGCAGCACTTGAAATCTCTGGACCTCACGCCGCAACAGGTGCGACGCTTCTGGCTGCACCAAGCCAACCTGGGCATGAACCAGCTAATTGCAAAAAAACTCTTGGGGCGGGAGGCGACGCTGGATGATGCGCCGGTGATTCTGGACGACTTCGCCAACACGGCGTCGGCGCGCTCCATCATCTCTTTCCACCGACACCACGCTGACATTGCAG
>JAIXVK010000596.1 GCA_027483085.1 Comamonadaceae bacterium
CGCCGGACTGCTTGACGCCGTCAAAAATGGCACGGGTAGCTTGCAAAAAGATTTCGCCGATACGCGGCTCGGTCCAGCCAGGGTTGTAAGCGCTGACCACCGCGTCATGGCCGGCAGCAGCCTGAGCGACTTGGGCAGCATCCAATGCGTCAGCCGCGACCACGGTCAAACCGGCTTGGGCAGCCAGCTTGGCCGGATTACGGGCCAGCACGGTCACTTGGTGGCCACGGCTCAGCAACTCGGCCAACAAAGGGGTGCCCACAAAACCTGTGGCGCCAATCAATGCAATCTTCATAAAAACTCCTGTTTCAAGGTGGTTAAGCGATGACGTTAGTTTGATTGCTTCACGAAAACCTGAATAGACGGTAAATTTCGCTTTTACCGTGAAGTAAAACTTAACAATTAGATATGGACCAACTCAAACGCATGGCCGTATTTGCCGAAGTGGTCGCTGCCGGCAGCCTCAGCGGTGCAGCCCGCCAGCTTGGCATGACGCCCTCCGCCGTGAGCCAGCACCTGCGCCAGCTGGAGGACGCGCTGGGCTTGGCGCTGCTCCACCGGTCCACCCGCAAGCTGACCCTGACAGAGGCCGGCGCCCGCTACGTGGAGGGCTGCACCGCCATGGTGGCCGCGGCCCGCGCTGCAGACCAGGCGCTGGTACTGCACCGGGACGAGCCAGAGGGTGAGCTGCGCATCACCGCCCCCATCGGTATGGGGGCCTTGCTGGCGCAAGTCTTGTTGCCGCTGAAGGACCATGCCAAGTTGCACATCAGCCTCTTACTGGACGATGCAGTGCTGGACCTGATTGAAGACCGGGTGGACATTGCACTGCGCACCGGCAGCCTGCCGGACTCCAGCATGGTCTCGCGCCGGCTGGGCGTGATGGAAGCCCAGATGTGCGCCTCCCCCGCGTACCTGGCGCAGCACGGCTGGCCCCAACACCCGCGTGACCTTGCACACCATGCCTGGCTGGGCGGGCGCCCGTCAGGCAATGGAGAAGAAACCTTGGTGCTGCATGGACCGGGTGGAGAGACAGAGCGCGTGCAAGTGACAGGCCGCGTACGCGCCTCGCAAGTCACCGTGCTGCACTCACTGTGCGTGGCAGGCTGGGGCATCAGCGTCACGGTGACCGAAGACGACCGCCGTGCCATGGCCGACGGCCGCCTGGTACAGGTACTACCCGACTGGAAACTGCCCGAATTCGTGATCTATGCCGTCACACCGCGGCGGGGCGAGCAGCCTGCCAAAGTGCGGCATGCGCTCACCCTGCTGGCGGATTACTTCGGCAAGCTCACGGGCTGAGGGCCCAGCAACTGCCGCAACACAAACGGCAGAATGCCGCCGGCGCGGTAGTAGTCCACCTCCACCGGGGTGTCTACGCGCAGCAGCAGGGTGTGGCGGGTCTGGGTGCCGTCCGCCCGGTTCACCAGCAGCTGCGCCTCGCTTTGGGGTGTGAGGTCGGCATCGGGAATGATGCTGATGGCTTCAACGCCCGTCAGCCCCAGGCTCTTCCAGCTCTCGCCGGCCTTGAACTGCAGCGGCAGCACGCCCATGCCCACGAGGTTGGAGCGGTGAATGCGCTCAAAGCTCTGCGCCACCACCGCCTTGATGCCCAGCAACTGCGTGCCCTTGGCCGCCCAGTCGCGGCTGGAGACGGTGCCGTATTCCTCGCCCGCGAACACCACGGTGGGAATGCCGGCCGCCTGGTAACGGGTAGCCGCGTCGAAGATAGAGAGCTTTTCTACGCTGCCGTCAGCACCCTGGTACACGGTGACACCGCCCTCTTCCCGCGAGCCATCAGCCAGGGGCGGCACCATCAGGTTCTTGATACGCACATTGGCGAAGGTGCCACGCACCATCACCTCGTGGTTGCCGCGGCGCGCGCCGTAGGAGCTGAAGTCTGCTTTTTGCACCCCATTGGCCACCAGCCACTGCCCGGCCGGCGAGCTCTCTTTGATGTTGCCCGCTGGCGAGATATGATCGGTGGTGATCGAGTCCCCGAACAGCGCCATGATGCGAGCGCCCTGCACCGCCTCTGCCGACACTTTGGAACCTTTTGAGCCTTTTGGACCCTTAGCGCCCGTGGAATCTGCGCGAGCAGCTCCTTTTTCCATAGCAAAGGTGTCAAAAAACGGCGGCTTGGCAATGTAGGTGCTGGCCGGCCAGGTATAGGTCTGGCCGCTCACGCCCTTGATTTTTTCCCACAACTTGCCCGGCTCTTCTTTCACCTTGGCGTAGTTGGCGCGGAAGGCTTTGCCGTTCATCGCAAATTTGAGTAGTTTGTAGATTTCGTCGCTGCTGGGCCAGATGTCGCCCAAGTACACGTCCTTGCCACCTTTGCCCTGCCCTACCGGCTGGGTCATCAGGTCGCGGGTCACATTGCCAGCAATCGCATAGGCCACCACCAGCGGCGGGCTGGCCAGGAAATTGGCCTTCAGGTTAGGGTGAATGCGCGCCTCAAAGTTGCGGTTGCCCGACAGCACCGCCGCGCAAACCAGGTCGTTCTCAGTAATCACCGCATTAAGCTCGGGCGCCAGGTCGCCGGCATTGCCGATGCAAGTGGTACAGCCGTAGCCCGCCAGCGAAAAGCCCAGCTTCTCCAGGTAAGGCAGGAGGCCAGTTTCCTGCAGATATTCGGTCACGATGCGCGAGCCGGGGGCTAGGCTGGTCTTGATGTGCGGCGCCACCGTCAGCCCTGCCTTGACCGCCTTTTTGGCGAGCAGGCCAGCGGCCAGCAAGACGCTGGGGTTGCTGGTGTTGGTGCAACTGGTGATGGCGGCAATCAACACATCACCGTTTTGCACCAGCAGCGGCGTGGGCTCTGCCTTGCCTTTTTTGGCGGGCTTCTCCGCTTTGGCCGTTGCGGGCACTGGTGCGGGGTACAGCGTGTGCAAGGTGGCGGCGTCTTTGTTGAAGCCGTTGGCCGTGCCCGGCAGGCTGAACAGCTCGGTGAATTTATCGGCCACATGGCCCAGCTCGATGCGGTCCTGCGGGCGCTTGGGGCCGGCCAGGCTGGGCGTGACGTCGCGCAGGTCGAGCTTGACCACACGGGTGTAGGCGATGTCTTTCATCGCCGCAGATGCACTCTTGCCGCCCGGCACGCCAAACAAGCCTTGGGCGCGGAAGTAAGCTTCAAACGCCTCGATCTCGGCCTTGGTGCGGCCCGTGCCCTTGAAATAGTCCAAGGTGCGCTCATCCACCGGGAAGAAGCCCATGGTCGCGCCGTACTCGGGCGCCATATGCGCAATGGTGGCGCGGTCCGGCAGGGCCAGGTTTTCGGTACCTTCGCCAAAAAACTCCACAAAACTGCCC
>JAIXVK010000320.1 GCA_027483085.1 Comamonadaceae bacterium
CGCTGAACTGCAGATAGTCGGTATAGGCATAGGCCACCACATAGGCGGGCATTGCCAAGGGCAGGAGCAAGGCCCACTCCCACTGCTTGCGCCCCCGGAAGTCGAACAGGGTCACGGCGCAGGCGCAGGCGGTGCCCACCACGGCCACCCCCAGTGACACCACCACGCTCAGCACTACCGTGGTGAACGCATACCCGCCAAGCACCGAGCCCGCCATTTCGCGCAGCAGCGCCGCGCTCTGGGCATCCCACTGCAGCACTGCGACCACTAAAGCCAGAATCGGCAAGGACACCAGCCCCCCTATCAACCACAGCGCCAGATGGGCAGGCAATGCACGGATACCGGACGCGAAAGAGGTCAAAAAGCGGGAAGGCACAGGCAAGTGGGTCGGGTTAAGGCGCCCCGGGGGACCCCGTGGCGCGAAATGAGAATTGTAAGTATCTACAATTTTGCGTATGTACCTTGAACTCCAAGACCTCAGCGTCCGCTATCTAGCCTCCCGCCCCCTGGCGGTGGACAGTGTGAACTTCGGCTTGCGCGCCGGTGAAATCGGCGTGTTGATCGGCCCTTCGGGCTGCGGCAAGACCACCCTGCTGCGGGCGATTGCGGGACTGGAGGCCACCCATGCGGGCAAAATTTCGCTCGGGGGCGTGACTGTCAGCGGCGAGGGCCATGCCCTCCCCCCAGAACACCGGCAGATGGGCATGGTGTTTCAAGACTACGCGCTCTTTCCCCACATGGATGTGAGCAAAAACATCGCCTTTGGCATCCACAGCCTGCCTGCAGGCGAACGCCAAGCGCGGGTGCAAGACGTATTGCGCCTGGTCGGGCTGGCCGAGCACGCCCACCGCTACCCGCATGAGCTCTCCGGCGGGCAGCAGCAGCGGGTGGCGCTGGCACGCGCACTGGCACCGCAACCCAAGTTGCTGCTGCTGGATGAACCGTTTTCCAACCTGGACGTCGATTTGCGTGAACGGCTGGCCCAAGAACTCCGCACGATCTTGAAAGCCGCCGGCGCCACCGCCCTGTTTGTGACCCATGACCAGCTCGAGGCCTTTGCCATCGGCGACCTGATCGGGGTGATGCACCAAGGCCAACTCCACCAATGGGCCGACGCCTACACCCTCTACCACCGGCCGGCCACGCGCTTTGTGGCCGACTTCATCGGGCACGGGGTGTTTACGGCGGCCCGCGTGGAGCTGCACGACGAAAACGGTGTAACGCACAAGCATGTGGTGACCCCGCTGGGTGAGCTGCACGGTATCCATCAGCACGAGCAGGACCGACTGAGCTTGGGCCCTTGCGACATCCTCCTGCGGGCGGACGACATCGTGCACGACGATGCCTCCGAGGTGCAGGCCCGGATTGTGAACAAGGCGTTCCGCGGTAACGAGTTCCTCTACACCCTCGAATTGCGCACTGGCGAGACGGTCATGGCCCATGTCCCCAGCCACCATGACCACCGGATCGGCGAGTGGATCGGCATCCGCCCGGAGGTAGACCACGTGGTCACCTTCGCCAGCGAAACTCCCAAGGGGTGATGGCAACTAAAATAGCGGGTTAACCATAAACACAGCAAGCAGGACCCGCATCATGGAAGCAGAACGCATCAACCTCATCGGCACCACACTGGCAGACCTGACAAGCAGGACCCAGGAACTCAGGGGGTATCTTTGACTACGATGCCAAAGCCGAGCGCCTGCGCACAGTCAATGCCTCGCTAGAGGACCCAGCGGTCTGGAATGACCCCAAAAAAGCCCAAGAATTGGGCAAAGAGAAGAAGCTGCTCGACGGCGTAGTTGTTACGCTGGATGATTTGAGTGGCAACCTCTCCGACAACACCGAATTGTTCGAGATGAGCAAAGAGGAGGGTGATGAAGCCGGCCTACTCACGATCGAGGCCGAAACCACCAAGTTGGCAGAAACCATCGAAGGCTTGGAATTCCGCCGCATGTTTAACAACCCGGCCGATCCCCTGCCCTGCTTCCTGGACATCCAGGCCGGTGCCGGTGGTACCGAGGCCTGCGACTGGGCCAGCATGTTGCTGCGCCAGTACCTGAAATACGCGGAACGCAAAGGCTTCACCGCCACGGTGGAAGACATCACCGACGGCGATACCGCCGGCATCAAGGGCGCGACCATCAAGATCGAAGGTGAATACGCTTTTGGCCACCTGCGCACTGAGACGGGTGTGCACCGCTTGGTGCGCAAGTCGCCGTTCGACAGCTCGGGCGGCCGCCACACCTCGTTTGCGTCGGTGTTTGTGTACCCCGAGATTGATGACTCGATCGAGATCGAGATCAACCCGAGCGACGTGCGCACAGACACCTTCCGCGCCTCCGGCGCCGGTGGTCAGCACATCAACAAGACCGACTCTGCGGTGCGTTTGACCCACATTCCCACCGGTATCGTGGTGCAGTGTCAGGACGGTCGTAGCCAGCACAGCAACCGTGACGTGGCCTGGAAGCGCCTGCGCAGCCGCTTGTATGACTTCGAGCTGCGCAAGCAGCAAGAAGCCCAGCAAAAGCTGGAAGACACCAAGACCGACGTGGGCTGGGGCCACCAGATTCGCTCGTATGTGCTGGACAACAGCCGCATCAAGGACTTGCGCACCAACGTCGAAGTGTCTGCCACCCAGAAGGTGCTCGATGGTGACTTGGATGTGTTCATCCAGGCCTCGTTGAAGCAAGGGATCTGATCCATGGTGCACGCGCTCATCTTTGACATGGACGGCACCATGATCGACTCCATGCCCTCGCACAAACGCAGCTGGGCAGAGTTCGCTCAGCGCCAGGGCCTGGAAGTCGATATCAGCGACGTCATGCGCCGCACTACCGGACGCACCGGCATTGAATGCATGCGCATTCTGTTTGGCCGGCCCGAGATGGGTGAAGACGAAGCCATGGCCCATGTGCATGTCAAAGAAGCGGTGTACCGAGAAATGTTTTCGCCAATATTTGCCGAGGTCGCAGGCTTCAAAACGTTTTTCGACCACGCCCATGCCCGCGGTCTGAAGTTGGGTGTCGGCACGGCGGGCGACCGCCACAACCAGGCCTTTGCCTACCAGCACCTGCAAATGAAAGTGGCACCACTCACCACGGTGGGCGGCGACGAGGGTTTGCCGGGCAAGCCCGAACCCGCCATCTTTCTGGAGGCCGCGCGCCGCATGGGTGTGGAGCCCGAGCGCTGTATCGTGTTTGAAGATGCCCCTTTGGGCATCGAAGCCGCACGTCGCGCCGGCATGCGCGCTGTGGGCATTGCCAGCAGCCACCATCCTGATGAACTGACGGGCCCGCACGTGCTGGCCGTCGTTCCTGATTACCACGCTTTGATCGCATCCCGTTTTTTGGAGACACACCATGTCGTATCTTCGTGAGGCCTCGGGCCCTGCCGCCGTGATTCACCGCGGCGACTACA
>JAIXVK010000588.1 GCA_027483085.1 Comamonadaceae bacterium
CTGCCGCTTGAGCCGTGTGGTCATTGACCGGGGTGTGGAAGTACCGGATGGTTTGGTGATCGGAGAAGACCCCGTGGCGGATGCCGCACGCTTTGAGCGCACCGACAACGGCGTGGTGCTGGTCACCAAAGACATGCTGAAGAAGTTAAGCACCCCCTGAGCCGCTGCGCGTCTCCCCCCTCTCTCGCCTCTGGCGGGCGGGGGGCGCACCCAGCAGCCCGGCAAAGCCGGTTCTGCGGGTGCCCTGAGGCTGGGCAGCAATAGTAAAAATGATTGTGAAGAAAGAGCGTATGCGCATCCTGCAAGTCAGTGCCGAAATTTTCCCTCTGCTCAAAACCGGAGGGCTGGCTGACATTGCCGGTGCGCTGCCGGCAGCTTTGCATGAAGCAGGCTGCGATGTGCGGGTGCTGCTGCCGGGGTTCCCGGCCATCGTGGCGGGCTTGCGCAACGCTAGCCCGGTGGGCGCTTTTGTGATGCCTTGGGGCGAAATGGTGGAAGTTGTCTATGGCGACTTGCCGGCACTCGCCCGCGGCGACATGCAGCAGGGCGCTTATGTGCTGATGGCACCGGGCCTCTACGAGCGCCCGGGCAACCCGTATGAAGATGCCAACAAGCAGCCCTATGGCGACAACCACCGCCGTTTCGCAGCACTTGGTCAAGCGGCCGCCCATCTGGCACATGGAATGGACAGCCTGTGGCGCGCCCAACTGGTGCACAGCCACGACTGGCACGCAGGTTTGGCCAGTGCCTACCTCAAGCTTTGGGCTGACCGCGGCGCCACGCGCGTGCCCTCGGTGTTTACCGTGCATAACTTGGCGTACCAAGGCGTTTTTGGCCCGCAATACTTCGGCGACTTGGGCCTGCCGGGCGAAGCTTTTCACGTGCAGGGCATGGAGTTCCATGGTCAGCTCTCCTTCATGAAGGCCGGCTTGTTTTATGCCAGCCACATCACTACCGTGAGCCCCACCTATGCCCGCGAAATCCAGACGCCGGAGCAGGGCTGCGGGCTGGATGGCTTACTGATGGCACGGCGTGACGCCTTGAGCGGCATCCTGAATGCGGTGGACGACACGGTCTGGAACCCGACCAGCGATGCTTTGCTGGAACAAAATTTTGACGCCCGCCACATGGCAGGCAAAGCGATCAACAAGGCCATGCTGCAAGGCACGATGGGCCTGGCGATCGAACCTGATGCGCCCCTGTTCGCCGTGGTGAGCCGCCTCACTGAACAAAAAGGCCTGCCGCTGGTGCTGGCCGGGCTGGACGAAATTGTGTCGCGCGGTGGCCAATTGCTGGTGCTGGGCAGCGGCGACACCTGGCTGGAGCAGGCCTTCACCGAGCGCGCCACGACCCATGCCGGCCGGGTGGCCGTGAAGCTGGGCTACGACGAATCCTTTGCCCACCGGGTGTTTGCCGGCAGTGACGTAACCCTGGTGCCCTCGCGATTCGAGCCCTGTGGCTTGACCCAGATGTATGGCCTCAAATACGGCAGCTTGCCCTTGGTGCGTCGCGTAGGCGGCTTGGCTGACACGGTGGTGGACAGCGATCTCGAAACCCTGGAAGACCGCACCGCCACCGGCTTTGTATTTGATGCGTTTGACGAAACCGCCTACCGCAAGGCGGTGCGCCGCGCCTTTGCCCTTTACCACCGCAAGGCGGAATGGAACCGCGTACGCCAAACCGGCATGAAGCTTGCCTTCGACTGGGCTACCGCCGCCGGACACTACACCCACCTTTACCAAAGGTTGATTCAAGAATGACCAACACCTCTTCCCCTACTGCGAGTGCCCCTGTGACTTTTGAATTTGATGCGCCCGGGCGCGACCTCGAATCCCTGAAACGCTCCATCGCCAACAAACTGATGTTTGTGGTGGGCAAAGACCCTGAAGCCGCCCGCCCTGAAGACTGGCTGCACGCCGCAGCATACGCCGTGCGCGACCAGCTGGTCGAGCGCTGGATGACCACCACCCGCGCCCAATACGCCCAAGACGCCAAGCGGGTGTACTACCTCAGCATGGAGTTTTTGATCGGCCGCACCTTCAGCAACGCCATGCTCGCCGTGGGCCTGCGCGAGCGCGTCAAGCAAGCCCTGGCGGATTTTGGGGTGGATATCGACGCGGTGACCGAGCTGGAGCCCGACGCTGCGTTGGGCAACGGTGGCTTGGGCCGCTTGGCCGCTTGCTTTCTGGATTCCATGGCCACGCTGAATATTCCCGGCTTTGGCTATGGCATCCGTTACGACTACGGCATGTTCAAGCAAACCATTGTGGATGGCCGCCAGGTGGAAGTGCCGGACTACTGGCTCACCCATGGCAACCCGTGGGAATTCCCGCGCCCCGAGGTGAACTACCGCGTGCAGTTCGGCGGCCATGTGGTTAAAGTGGGCGACGCCTACCAGTGGGTGGACAGCCACGATGTGCAGGCCATGGCCTATGACACGATCATTCCCGGCTACGCCACCAAGGCCACCAATACCTTGCGCCTGTGGTCCGCCAAGGCTACGCAAGAAATTGACTTGGGTGCGTTTAACCGCGGCAACTACTTTGCGGCAGTGGAGACCAAAAACCACTCCGAGAACGTGTCCCGCGTGCTCTACCCGGACGACTCCACCGCATCCGGCAAAGAGCTGCGTTTGCACCAAGAGTATTTCTTCTGCAGCGCCAGCGTGCAAGACTTGCTGCGCCGCTACCTGCGCACGCACGACAACTTTGAGAGCTTGCCCGACAAGGTCAGCATTCACCTCAACGACACCCATCCGGTGCTGGCGATTCCTGAGCTGATGCGCCTTCTACTCGACGAGCACCACCTGTCGTGGGCCGACGCCTGGCGCCTGTGCCAAGGCGTGTTCAGCTACACCAACCACACCCTCATGCACGAGGCGCTGGAGACCTGGCCGGTGGAGATGATGGGCCGCATCCTGCCGCGCCACCTGCAAATCATTTACGACATCAACGCCCAGTTTTTGCACCAGATATCTCTGCGTGGCGGCAGCCCCGAGCTGCTGCGCAAGGTCAGTTTGGTGGACGAGGGCGGAGAGCGCCGTGTGCGAATGGCCTATTTGGCCGTCATCACCAGCCACTCGGTGAACGGCGTGTCGGCTTTGCACTCCGAGCTGATGAAAGAAAGCATCTTCTTCGACTTTGCCAACCTCTGGCCTGAGCGCTTCAACAACAAAACCAACGGCATTACCCCGCGCCGCTGGCTGGCGCAGGCGAACCCCGCGTTGTCGGCCGTGCTGGACAAGCAGGTCGGTACCGGCTGGCGCCGTGACTTAACCCAGCTCAGCGGCTTGAACGCAGTGCTGACGCAGCCCAAAGTGATCGAAGCATTTCAGGGCGCCAAGCTGGCCAACAAGCAGCGCCTGGCTGACTGGGTGCAGGCCAACATGGGCCTGACCATCCCGACCAATGCGCTCTACGACGTGCAGGTCAAGCGCATTCACGAATACAAGCGCCAGCTGCTCAACGTGCTGCATGTCATCACCCGCTACCTGCGCATCATCAACAACCCCGGCTCGGTGACGGTGCCGCGTGTGGTGGTGTTTGCCGGCAAGGCAGCGTCGGCCTACCACATGGCCAAGCAGATCATTCACCTGATCAACAACGTGGCCAGCGTGGTCAACAACGACCCGCGCGTGGGCAATCTGCTCAAAGTGGTGTTCATCCCGAACTACAGCGTGAGCCTGGCCGAGCGCATCATCCCGGCGGCCGATTTGTCGGAGCAAATCTCCACCGCAGGCACCGAGGCGTCCGGCACCGGCAACATGAAGTTCGCCCTGAATGGCGCGCTCACCATTGGCACGCTGGATGGAGCCAACGTCGAAATCCTAGAGAACGTGGGCGCGGACAACATCTTCATCTTCGGACTGACTACGCCACAAGTGGCCGCCACCCGCGCCGCCGGCTACCAGCCGCGGGGGATTGCTGAGGGCAACGCCGAGCTGACTGCAGTGCTCGAAGCCATCCGCGATGGCGTCTTCAGCCCCGAGGAGCCTGGCCGCTTCCAGAGCATCTACGACTTGCTGGTGAACTGGGGCGACCACTACCTGCTGCTGGCCGACTACGCGGCCTACATCGCCGCGCAAGAGCAGGTGGACGTGGCCTACCAGAGCAAAGAGGCTTGGTCTGTCATGGCCCTGCGCAACGTAGCCGCCATGGGCCCGTTCTCTGCCGACCGCACGATCGGCGAATACGCCGACAAGATCTGGAAGAGCAAGCCGCTGGAGCTGGCTTCCTGATGCGGTTCCAGAGGTGGATTTAAGCCAAATCTGCCTCTGGCGCCCGTGGAGTATGCGCGAGCAGCTATGAATTCAGGAGCGGTTTGATCCGGTCCCAGAACACGTAGGCGACCAGTGCAGCGAGGTGCGTCCACACCGTCAGCCAATACATCGCCTGAAAACCGGGCTTGACGGTTTTGTGTCGCAACACCTGCTGCGCCAGTCGTGCAGCGGGCCAGCCGCCGGCCAAGCCGAACAGGTGCAGCGTGTCTTCTTTAGTTCGCCACTGGCCATTGCGGGCGGCATGCTTGTCCAACCAGTAGGCAAAAAAGGTGATGGTGTTGATAGCAAAAGCGCCCGCCAACGCAATAGGCGGGATGCGGTGCTGCAGTACTCCCCACACCAACAAGACCAGCCAAATCAAGGTCAGGCTGCCTACACCCTTGGCGGACGGAGCGGGCCCGTCCTGGGATGCTGTTCTTCTGTTGGCCACATGGGGTGGCCGTGATCTTGCTGGGTTGCGCTGCTTGTCGTGACGCGCAGCAGGGATGTGCGGGTAAGCTTGCGTGGCCCGGACCGCCATGGCTCGGGGGCCTTTGCCGCCCACATGAATTTCTTCAAATTCAACGGCCGAATTGATGGGGGGCTGGAGGCCGCCTGCACAGTCCCGGATATGAAAAAAGATGTCCTGGCTGGTCGAGTTGCAGCGTATGAAGCCGAACCCGCGCTGATCGTCCCAGCGGACCACTTTGCCTTGTTTTTTCATGAAGCTCCCTGCCAGCGCCCGTCGCTATCTTGCGACGTAGCACTCTGAACACATCGTTAACCCGCCAGCGCCACGTAGACGTTTTGCACGTCGTCGTTTTCGTCGATGGCGGCCAGGAAGGCTTCCACTTCTTCCAGCGCTTCGGCGCTCAGGCTGGTGGGGTCGACAGGGTTTTTGGCCTTGTAGCCCAGCTTCATCGACAGAACGTTGAAGCCGAAGTTGGGCAGGGCGCGGGCCACCAGGTCCAGGTCGGCGGGGTCGGTGTAGAACACGGTGTTGCCTTCTTCATCACCGGCTTCAAAGTCTTGTGCGCCGGCTTCAATCGCGGCCACTTCAGCGTCCGAGTCGGCCGCGGTAGGGGAGGCTTCGATCATGCCCAAGTGGTTGAAGTCCCATGCCACCGAGCCACTGGTGCCCAGCTGGCCTTTGCGGAACAACACGCGCATTTCAGGGGCGGTGCGTTTCACGTTGTCGGTCAGGCACTCCACCATCACCGCTACCTGGTGCGGCGCAAAGCCTTCGTAGATAACGTGTTCGTAGTTGATGACCTCGCCTGTCAGGCCGGCACCTTTCTTGATGGCGCGCTCCAGCGTTTCTTTGGGCATCGAGACCTTGCGGGCCTGCTCGACCACCAGGCGCAACTTGGCGTTGGCTGCCGGGTCGGGTCCGCCACGGGCGGCCACCGTAATTTCTTTCACCAGCTTGGTAAACAGCCGGCCTTTGGCATCGGCCACCAGGGCCTTGCCCTTTGCTTTCCATTGCGCGCCCATAGCGAGTCTTTCTAGATGTTGAAGGGATAGATTTTACTTGGCGCTCTGAGGCGCTACGCCGCTGCCGGGCACACTGCGCCAGAGGGCAATGCGTTGTTCTACCTGGGTATGAAACAAATGGCTGGCACCCAGCGCCACCAACCAGCTGGCGGCAATGAACAAGAGGGCGGCATCGCCATCGTCAGAGCCTATTTCGGCCCAAGCGGCATTGGCCAGCAAGAGCACGCCGTAGTGGACCAAAAAGAGTGCATACGACGTGCGGCTGAGCAGGCTCACTGCCGCGTCAAGCCAGCGCGGCAGGCGCAGTTGCCAGGTGCCGAAGCTCGCCAGCAAGGCCGACACACTGATGGCGATGGCAATACGCTCGCGAAAATTGATGGCCAGTGACGCCAATCCGACGCTGAGGGCCGTGGCGTACAGCGCCACGGCATACCAGCCGTGCCGTGCGCGCAAACCTGCCCACCAGGCCAAAGCACCCAAGCCGTAGGCCCCGAAAAAGTACACCGACCAGATGTCCCAATCCGCATCGGCATTGAACCAAGTGAGGGATGCGGCACACAACAACGCCACCAGCGCGAGGCTCAGCCAGCGCTTGCCACCGCCCAACCATAGCACCAGGGCCAATGTGGCGTAGAGCTGAAAGTCGATGGCCACATACCAGACACCGGCAGACAGAGACTCAACATCCAACACGCTGTGCAACAGGCTGGCATGGGCGAGCA
>JAIXVK010000604.1 GCA_027483085.1 Comamonadaceae bacterium
CTGATGGTGGTCGCCGGGGTCGTGGTGGTGGCGTCGGTCAAGCCATGGCGCTGGTTCCAGCCGAGCACGGCTGTGAAGGTGGCGGTCGCGCAATCGGTGTGTCGCATGGTGGGTGGGGCCGTGTTGGCGGCCATGCAGCCGCGCAACCCCCTGCAGCCGGGGCGCACGCCTCAGGCTGGAGCCTCAAAGAAGGCATAACCCGTTTGTTCCCGCTTGGCGCGGTACATGGCGGCATCCGCGCGGGCCAGCAGCTCGCTGCCCGTGATGTCGCACGGTGGGCAAATCGCAATCCCAATGCTCGGCCGCACCGTCAGTTCACAAGCTTGTAACTGGCAGGGTGCAGCAACCGAGTCAAACAATTTGGCGGCCAATTGCATCAGTTGCCGGACCTGGTTTGAGCCGCGCAACAAACAGGCAAACTCGTCTCCGCCCAAGCGGCACACCATGTCTTCTTTTCGCACCGACTGGTTGAGGCGCGCCGCCACAATTTGCAGCAGGTTGTCGCCCATCGCGTGGCCATGGGTGTCGTTGATGTGCTTGAAATCATCGAGATCCAGAAAGAACAAGGCCAGGCCGCGCTGGTGGGCCAATTGCTCATTGAGCGACTCTTGCAGGCACGCCTCAAAGTACGCCCGGTTCGGTAGCCGGGTCAGGCCATCGTGTCGCGCAAGATGGCGCGCGCTGCGCTCGCCCGCACGGGTACCTGCAAGTTCACGCTGGGTCCTGACGAGGGCATTGCGCAGCTGGGTGACTTGCTCACGCAGTTGCGCGTTGGAGAGCAGCGCACCCTCCAGGGCAGAAGGCTCCGCATGGTGGCCGTTGCTGAATGCTCCGTCCGGCACATGCAACTTGAAGTTGGCCGGGGTGGGGCGGGCGCTCATACCGTGGATTCCGTGTCTAACAGCGAGAGCTGGGTGGGCCCTTGGGCTGCTGCCTGATTTGCATCTTCCGCAGGTGCGCGGTGGCTGAGGTGCAGGGTCAGTGTGGGTTTGCGGGCAGGGCGCGCGACAGTGCTTGCAGTGCCTTCAGGAAAGACGCTCGTTTGGCGGTCCGGGTCGTTGTCAAACACCGGTTGACGGTGCCGTTTGCTGGTGGTGATGCAAGTCATGGCGCACTCCTTGTGGTGGGGATGTAAGGGGTTGTAAACCTTGGTGCCGGCAGGGTCTGTGCGCGACCGAACAAGCGTCTGCGCCGACCGTACAGACCCGGTGTCGAGCGGGGGTTAGCCTGCAGTTTTTGAAGCAAGGTCCCTCGATGCAACGCAACCGTTTACTCGCCAGTTTGTCGCAAATAGACCAGCGAAAAATCAGGGTGGCGGGTACCTGCGTGCCGCTCGCATTCAAGGACATGCTTTGGAAGCCCGGCGGGCACCGAGCCCATGTGTACTTTCCCCTCGAGGGCTATGTGTCGCTGCTGGCCGATGCGGGCGATGCGCATGTGGTGGAGGTCGGCATGGTCGGGCCCGAGGGCATGTTGGGCCTTGGGGTTGCCCAAGGCGTGCCTGTGGCGGTGGTGAAGGCGCTGGTGCAAGAGGGCGGGTGGGCTTGGCGTGTGGATGGCCGGGCATTCAGGGCGGTACTGGCGGACTCCGTCGGCCTGCGCAAGGTGTTGTTCTCTTACGCCTATGTGGTGCAGGCCCAGCTGTCGCAGGGGAGTGCGTGCATCCGCTTCCATGAGGTGTTGCCCCGGCTCGCCCGGTGGCTGCTGATGTGCCAGGACCGCTCACCGGCGAGCACTTTTCCGATGACCCAAGAGTTTTTATCCACGATGCTGGGGGTGCGCCGGGTGAGTGTCACCAACGCTGCCAGCGAGCTACAGGCACAAGGGCTGATCCACTACCACCGCGGCATATTGACGGTGGTGGATCGCCCCGGCCTCAAGGCCGTCTCCTGCCTGTGTTACGCCCGAGACTCTTCGATTTACGAGGCCATCTTTCACCGGCCAGTGCAGGGGGACCTTTAAACCGCCACGGTCGCCGGCAAGAGCCGGTCGTATTCTTTTTTGACCACTTCGTAGCACTCGCAGGTCCGCTTTTCGAGGCCGGGGCGGTCTTGCACGCTGATGTGCCCGCGGGCGTAGCTGATGAGGCCGGCGCGCTGCAATTTAAGGGCGGCCTCGGTGACCCCCTCCCGCCGAACGCCCAGCATGTTGGCGATGAGCTCTTGGGTCATGATCAGCTCGTTGCCGCGCAAGCGGTCCAGGCTCAAGAGCAGCCAGCGGCAGAGTTGCTGGTCGAGCGAGTGGTGCCGGTTGCAGACTGCGGTTTGTGCCATTTGGGTGATCAGCGCCTGGGTGTAGCGCAGCATCAGGTGCATCACCGGGCCTGAGCGGTTGAACTCTTCTTTCATCATCTGCGAGCTCAGCCGGAAGCCTTGCCCAGCGCTTTGCACCACGGCCCGGCTGGGGGTGGAGCCACCGCCCATGAAAAGCGAGACACCCACCACTCCCTCGAGACCCACCACGGCAATTTCAGCCGAGGCACCGTTTTCGAGCACATAAAGCAGCGAGACGATGGCGCTGGTTGGAAAGTACACATGGCGCTGGACGGCGCCCGACTCATAAAGAACCTTGCCCAAAGGGAGATCCACAAGCTCCAAGTGGGGCTGCCAACGGACCCATTCGGCATCCGGCAAAGAGGCGATCAACTGGTTGCGGCGCGAGTCGGTGTTGGCGGGCATAAATACCTCTGTTGTGTTTTCCCTGTCAGCCGGGCTCACCAGATCGATGGCCCGTGCTGCAGATCAGTGTATGCCTCTGTGTTCATTGGTCTGTGCGATAGCGCACCTTGGTGGAGGCCGGGCGATGGCAAACCGTTCGCTTCCGAACAGACCTTGCGGGCTGCCGGGCGCAGCATGGGCTCCCTGTGCACGGGGCGAGCAAGCGCTCTCAGATTGCCCCGCTGCTGCTGTTGGCACCGCCCATCCCAAGGAGTACCCGTATGACCCATTCGACTGATTTACCGTGTCCTATTTCGCAGTGTTTGGCGCGCTGGAGCACGGCTGCCTATCCGGATGCGGCAGAAACCTCGTCTTTTGACCTGTGGAGCCTGTCCTCCCATGTGCAACATTGCAGTGGCCGGGTGAGCCATACCGAACGCTTGCACCGCGCTGCGGGCTGGGCTGGTGGCATGGTGCGGGTGCGGCTGATGACATTTGTGGTGGTCGCGGTGTTGGTGCTCGGGGCGGGTTTCGCCCTGGCGGCGTAGGGCATGCCGCCGGCCCGTTTGAACGAGGCATTGGAGCAGGTACCGGGCGGCCTGTGGTCCGCGATGGGGTTGGATGCCGGCCCGCTGGACGCGCCGATCCGGTCCGAGGTGTTCGGGATGGAGCGCTTTGAGCGGCACGGCATCAGCCTCGGGCTGACGCACAAGGTCGTCAGAGAGCGCAGCCACCGGGAGAGTTTTACCCCCCGCTTGCAAGACAACATCCAACGCCTGCGCAGCGTGAATGCGTATATCGGCAGCCAAGCGCGCACTGGGTACGACATCAGCCCGGCTGCCGAATGGTTGTTGGAGAACTTCCATTTGCTGGAGGCGCAGTTCAAAGAGGTGGATGAGGGCCTGCCGTCCAACTATTTCAAGGGCCTGCCGGTACTGGTGCAGCCGCCTTTGGCGGGCCTGCCGCGGGTCTACGGCGTGGCTTGGGCGTTTGTAGCGCACACCGATGGCGCGTTCGATGAGTCCTTGCTGGTGCATTTTCTCAACGCCTATCAACAGAGCTGCGAGCTGCGCTTGAGTGAGCTGTGGGCATTGCCCACCACCTTGCGCGTGGTGCTGATGGAGAACCTGCGGCGCTTGGCCGATCGGGTGGCGGCCAACAAGGCCGCACGCGAGTTGGCCAACCGCTGCTGTGATGACCTGGAGCACTACAGCATCAGCCTGCTGGGGGAGTTGGCAGCCCGCATGCGGCTGCGGGGTGTGGAGGGCGTGTTCTTGGCGCAAATGAGCCGGCGCTTGCAAACCACCCTGCCGGACAGCCGGGTGATGGTTAAAACCTGGCTGCAAACCATGTTGCCCCTTTTGCCCGCGGTGCTGCTGCAGCAGCGCGCAGAGCAAGCTGCCGACAACCTGAGTGTGAGCAACTCGGTGACCTCGCTGCGCACGATCGGGGACGCCGATTGGCCTGAGGTGGTGATGCGCACCAATGTGTGCACCCGCCTGCTGCTTGGCAATGCGGTGTTCCAGGCAGAGCACTCCATGACCCGTGAGACCACGTTGCACGGCATTGAGCAGCTGGCCAAGCGCAGCGGCAAGCCCGAGGCCCATGTGACCGAGACCCTGCTCGACCTGATGGCAAAAGCGCCAGTCAGCGAGATGGAGGCCCAAGTCCCGGCCTATTGGCTGGGCGGGGCGGGCGGCGGGGCTTTGCGGGTGGCACTGGGTTTGCCCGCGCACTTGCGGTTTGACGGGGCCCGTGTGCGCCGCGTCTGGGCTTTGCCCCTTTATTTGGGCGCCATAGGCCTGGCCACTGCAGCGCTGATGGCGTGGCTGGTGCTCTGGCACGGCGCGCCACGCGCGCTCGACTCTGCCTGGCTCACCGTGGCGCTGTGGTTGTTGGTGATGGTGCCGGCCTCCGAGGCGATGGTGGCCCTGGTCAACCGCCTGGCCAGCGAGTCCTTGGAGCCACGGCGCCTGCCACGGCTGGCATTCAAAGAGGGGTTGCCCGCTGAGCACCGGGTGGCGGTGGTGATCCCGTGCATGTTGGTGGATGCGCCGGGCATTGAGGCCTTGGCCCGCAGGCTCCATTTGCACTACCTGGCCAATCCGGAGCCTTTGGCCCAGTTTGTGTTGTTGACCGACCATCTGGACGCTGCCACCCCAACCACGCCCACCGACCCGGTGTTGCTGGCCCATGCGGTGCGCGCCCTTGAGGCCTTGAACCAGCGCTACCCCGTACCCGCAGCGGCAGACGCTGCACCGGGGCAGGCTCTAGCGGCCCCGCGCTTTGCGCTGCTGCACCGCGAGCGGCGTTTCAGTCGCTCTGAAAACGCCTGGATCGGTTGGGAGCGCAAGCGCGGCAAGCTGGAGGCCCTGGTCGCCAGACTGACAGGAACCGGCCGGGGCGATTTTGTCGATTTGGGTACGCTGAGCCACGTCGTGCCCGGTACGCCCTATGTGGTCACGCTGGATGCGGACACCCAGCTGCCGCCCGGACGACTCCGCTCGCTGGTGGGTATTGCGGCCCACCCCAGCAACCAGCCGGTCTTTGACCCGGCGACCCGCACCATCGTGAAGGGTTACGGCGTGTTGCAGCCCAGGGTGTCGGCACCTTTGCCGGGCGAACATGCGCGCACCTTTTACCACTGGCTGTTTGCAGGGCAGTTCGGCATTGATACCTACAGCGCCACCAGTTCCGAGGTGTACCAGGACGTATTCGGGCAGGGCACTTTTACCGGCAAGGGCTTGTTCAATGTAGCGGCGGTGCACCAGGTGTTGAGCGGGCGGTTTCCCGATGGGCAGGTGTTGAGCCATGACTTGCTGGAGGGCGCATTAGTGCGCTGCGCCACCGTTACCGATGTGACGGTGCTCGAAGACGGCCCGCACCACCCCGAGACGGCCAACGCCCGCATCCACCGCTGGACGCGGGGCGACTGGCAGTTGCTTCCGTTCATGCTGCGTTATCGCCAGTAC
>JAIXVK010000099.1 GCA_027483085.1 Comamonadaceae bacterium
CCGCCCATCTGCTGGTGGGCTTCCATCAAGGCGTCAAGCTGGGGATCGCGCAACATGACACCCGCGTCGGTAGTCGCTGCGGCCAGTGCCGGCCCTGCGGGCGCCGCACTCATGTCGGAAGGGCCTGTACCGACACCGGGCCAAAGCAGAGAGGCGACACCGCCCACCGCCAACACCAAGGCGATCGACGCAAAACGACGTGCCTTCCAAAAAGTGGCGTTAGCAGGTGGCGCACTGCGCATCGCTGCACCCTGCACGCCAACAGGCGGCATCGGCTGGACTTGCAAGATTGATTCGGAGGCGATTTTTCCCTGGATGGATTGCCAGAACGCCAGATCGCCAGAGGCTCCGGATACTGGTTCACCGCGCGTAGCTACCGCGCCAGCGTGCAGGCCTGTCCATGCGGCATAGTGCGCCGGATCCCGCTCCAAGGCATCCAGCAAAGCCCCCAACTCCGTAGAGTCGAGTTCACCGTCTGCTAGCGCAGACAGTTGCTCCTGAACAGACATTTGATTTTGGGAAAGGCGATCCATATGACTTACCAACGCTTGCCGGTTTGTTTATCCAAAAGAGGTTTCAACTTTGCAGAAATCGCCTCACGAGCACGGAAAATCCGTGATCGGACGGTACCGATCGGGCATGCCATAGAGAGTGAAATTTCTTCATAACTCAAACCTTCGATTTCCCGGAGTACGACAGCCTGCCGGAGCTCATCCGGCAAAGCCTCCATCGCAGCGTTCACCACACCGGCAATTTCCTTGGCGGCCAGTACGGTTTCGGGTGTTTCTTCGCTACTTGGTTCGTTTTGGCGGAAAGAAGTTTCATCTTCTTCATCACGGGCAAAGAAAGACTCCGAAATAGTGCGATCTCTCTTCAGCTCCAACAACGACTTTTTGGCCGTGTTGACGGCAATTCTGTACAGCCAGGTGTAGAACTGCGCATCGCCGCGGAATTGATGAAGCGCCCGGTAGGCACGGATAAAGGTTTCCTGGGTGATGTCTTCCACCAAATCCACATCCCGGACCATGCGCCCAACCAGCCGCTGGATACGCCGCTGATATTTCAGGACCAGCAGGCCATACGCACGTTGATCTCCAGCGATCGTGCGTTCGACCAAGGGCCAATCAGCATCGGGAGCGGGTTCCACGATGTCTGTCATGGGTGCATCCCCGCGGCGGGTGCAAGGGCCCTCTCCGCGCCCCAAGCTGTTTCCTCACACCAGACCAAGGCACGCCGGACAGAGCGCCAACGCTCGGGTTGCAGAGCATCGGCCTCCAACCACACACCAAATTTCTGACCTTGCTCCGGTTGCAGCAGCACCCACAGGGTGCGCTGAAAGTCGTACTGAATGCGCACTGCCTTGATGGGTTGGGACAGGCTCCCCCAATACCAAGTCTCACCATCCCAACGCAACCGGCCTTCAGGCATACGACGCCACGAGAGCACTAAATTTGCACTCAGGACGCCCCAAGCGGCCCACACAGCCAGCGTTCGGTCCCATGCTTGGCCACTCCAAACGCTGTAGAGCGGCGCGCACAAGAACAAAAAAATCAGGCCGGCAAAAAGCCAGCCCAAGCTGTTTGACCGCGAGACCTGCAGACTTGTCGCCGGTGGACGTTGCATGGTGGGTCAGTGTGACTGGCCGTGTGTATTAAATGCGTTTGAACACCAGCGTGCCGTTAGTGCCACCAAACCCGAAGTTGTTTTTGACAGCGACATCGATCTTCATATCGCGGGCCGTGTTGGCGCAGTAATCAAGATCGCATTCCGGATCTTGATTAAAGATATTGATGGTTGGCGGGCTCTTTTGGTGGTGCAAAGCCAATACGGTGAACACCGACTCCAAACCACCTGCGCCACCCAAAAGGTGCCCAGTCATGGACTTGGTGGAGTTCACCACCACGCGTTTGGCGTGATCACCCAAAGCGGCTTTGATGGCATTCGATTCATTCACATCGCCCAGCGGCGTGGAGGTGCCGTGGGCATTGAGGTAATCCACTTGGTCGGCATTGACACCGGCATTGCGCATAGCGCTCAACATGGCACGACGGGGGCCATCCATATTGGGGGCTGTCATGTGCCCGGCATCTGCACTCATACCAAAACCGGCCAATTCAGCGTAGATCTTGGCTCCGCGTGCCTTGGCGTGTTCGTACTCTTCGAGCACCATCACGCCGCCGCCTTCACCCAAGACAAAACCATCGCGGTCTTTGTCCCAAGGGCGGGAGGCGGTTGTCGGGTCGTCATTGCGGGTACTCAGGGCGCGCATGGCAGCGAAACCACCAATACCCAAGGGAGATACGGTCGCTTCAGAACCACCAGCAATCATCACATCCGCATCACCGTACTCAATCATGCGGCCCGCTTCACCAATGCAATGCAAACCGGTCGTGCACGCTGTGACGATGGCAATGTTCGGGCCCTTGAAGCCGTAGCGCATGGACACATGGCCAGCAGTCATGTTGATGATGGAGGCCGGCACAAAAAATGGAGAAATCCGGCGCGGACCGCGGGTGGTGTACTCCGCGTGTGTGTTTTCAATCATTGGCAGGCCGCCAATGCCAGAGCCGATCACGCATCCAATGCGCGTGGACTCTTCGTCACTCAGGGCATCGCCGGTCTTGAGACCGGAGTCGACCACTGCCTGCATGGCAGCCGCGATTCCGTAGTGAATAAAGGTATCCATGGTGCGGGCTTCTTTGGAGTTGATGTACGCCTCCAACTCGAAGTTACGCACTTCCCCGGCGATCTTGCAGGCAAAAGCAGATGCGTCGAACTTGGAAATGACATCAATACCGGACTTACCTGCCAGCAAATTGGACCAAGCCTCTGTCACCGTATTACCTACGGGACTGACACAACCTAAACCAGTGACAACAACGCGACGACGGGACATAGAAACCTGGATTCAATAGTTCGTCAAAGAAATACCGCCATAGCGGCGATACAGAGAATGGGGGAGGAACCGGCCGGACACCTGCAGGCGATGATCCTGCGGTTGCCGGCCGGGTTGGCAATGCGCACTAACGCATTGCCCAAGGCTATTAGGCCTTTTTGTGGGTGTTCGCGTAATCGATCGCGTTTTGCACGGTAGTGATCTTTTCTGCGTCTTCGTCCGGGATTTCAATTCCGAACTCATCTTCCAAAGCCATCACCAGTTCCACTGTGTCCAAGGAGTCAGCACCCAGGTCTGCCACAAAGGACTTTTCGCTGGTAACTTGAGACTCTTCCACGCCGAGTTGTTCAGCAATGATTTTTTTGACACGGACTTCGATATCGCTCATGGGTTCCCTCTAAGGGTTGTAAAAGAATCCGAGATTTTACCCGCCCTAGAGACAAGTCTCTAACCGGGTCGCCGTTCGGACACATCGGCGGTTTTTTTCTTACATGTACATGCCGCCATTCACGTGCATTTCCTGCCCCGTGACATAGCCCGCCTGAGGGGACGCAAGGTAGCACACCGCGTGCGCAATATCCGAGGGTTTGCCCAAATGCCCGAGGGGAATCTGGCCCAGCAAGGCTTTTTGTTGCTCCTCCGGCAGGCCGGCCGTCATGTCGGTTTCAATAAATCCGGGCGCCACGCAGTTGACGGTGATGTTGCGCGAGCCAAGTTCTCGGGCCAGCGCACGGGTCATGCCCGCCACTCCCGCTTTGGCGGCTGCGTAGTTGGCCTGACCGGGGTTGCCGGACGCTCCGACCACCGAGGTAATGCTGATGATGCGGCCGTACCGTTGCTTCATCATGGTGCGCAACACTGAGCGGCTCATGCGAAACACTCCCTTGAGGTTGGTGTCCACCACTGCATCCCAGTCGTCATCTTTCATGCGCATGGCCAGTGTGTCGCGGGTAATGCCGGCGTTGTTCACCAGAACATGCAAGCCACCGAACTCTTTGGCAATCGCATCCACCAACGCCTCCGCCGCAGCGCCATCATTTACATCCAAAGTGCGACAATCACAGCCTGCAAAGCCTGACAAGGCCTCACGGATTTTTGCCGCACCAGCGTCCGAGGTCGCAGTACCAATCACCTTGACGCCTTTGCGCGCCAATTCCAAGGCGATGGATGCGCCGATGCCTCGCGAGGCTCCGGTCACCAGCGCCACTTGGCCTTCAAACTTAATTTCGCTCATGCCAACAATCCTTTCACTTCTTCCAGTGTCGCAGGATCAAACAGGGCAGCCCCTGTCATTTCTGCATCAATCCGCTTGACCATACCGGCCAGCACCTTGCCGGGGCCACATTCGACCACCGTGGTCAAGCCACGCGCCTTGATGGCCTGGACACATTCCACCCAGCGCACCGGCCCGAAAGCCTGACGGTACAGCGCATCGCGAATGCGGTCTGCATCCATTTCAACAGCGACGTCAATGTTGTTCACCAGCGCAATCTGCGGGGTGGCAATCTCTATCTCTTCCAGGCGCGCCTTGAGCTTTTCTGCCGCTGGTTTCATCAGGCTAGAGTGGAAAGGTGCCGATACCGGCAAGAGCAAAGCACGCTTGGCACCTGCTGCTTTCAAAATTTCACACGCCTTATCCACCGCCGCCTTGCTACCCGCGATAACGGTTTGACCTGCGTCGTTGAAGTTCACAGCTTCAACGACTTCAGAGTCAGAACCGGCCATAGCCGCCGTAGCTTCTGCGCAACCCGCTATCACTTTCGTAGCATCCATACCCAAAATGGCTGCCATCGCGCCTACGCCCACCGGTACCGCCTCTTGCATCGCCTGGGCACGCAAGCGCACCAATGGCGCTGCCTGCGCCAAGGTCAAGGCACCAGCAGCAACCAATGCCGAGTACTCACCCAGTGAATGGCCCGCTACCACTTGGGGCGCCACGCCGGTTTCAGACATCCAAACCCGATACGCCGCCACTGCAGCCACCAACATCACCGGCTGGGTGTTGGTCGTGAGGGCCAATGCCTCTTTGGGTCCTTCGTGAATCAGCTTGGAGACATCTTCGCCCAAAGCGTCAGACGCTTCCTTCAAGGTTTCCAACACGATGGGGTGTGCGCCCCATGCATCCAGCATGCCCACCGATTGGGAGCCTTGACCTGGAAATACAAAAGCAAATAGTTTCATAGAAAATTCTTCGTCAAATTGAGCTCTAGCCTTTATTCTGCTTGCACGACCTGCTACAAAGGCAGGAGCACCGCACCCCAGGTGAAGCCACCACCTACGCCTTCCAGCATCAGGTTCTGGCCCGGCTTGACCCGACCGGCA